>NZ_JAIUKB010000041.1:39120-48250 GCF_020176785.1 Saccharopolyspora sp. 6V
ACCCCCGGGCGGCCCCCCCCCGGGGGGGCCGGGCCCCCCCCCCCCCCCCCCCCCCCCCGCCCCGCCCCCCCCGGGGGGCCCCCCCGCGGGGGGCGGGGCCCCCCCCCCCCCCCCCCCCCCCCCACCTCCCTGTCCGCAGAGCCGGAGAGAACCGTGCACGTCATCACCGACAACCTGCCCCTCTACCTGAGCGGGCTCCTGCGAACGCTGCAGATATGCCTGTACGCCGGGCTGATCGCGCTGGTCCTGGGGACCGTGATCGCGGCCTTCCGGGTCGCACCGCTGCCCCCGCTGCGCGCCACCGGGACCTCGTGGGTCACCGTGTTCCGCAACTGCCCGCTGACCGTGGTGCTGTTCTTCATGGCCTTCGGGCTGCCCGAACTGGGCCTCAACGGCTCCTACTTCTGGTTCGGCACCATCGGGCTCGCCCTCTACACCTCCGCCTTCGTGTGCGAGGCGATCCGCAGCGGCATCAACGCCGTGCCGCCCGGCCAGGCCGAAGCGGCCCGCGCCATCGGCCTCGGCTTCGGCCAGGTCCTGAGCCTGGTCGTGCTCCCGCAGGCGATCCGCACCGTGGTGCCGCCGCTGGGCAACGTCTTCATCGCGATGATCAAGAACTCGGCGATCGTGGGCGCGTTCGGCGTCGGCGGGGACCTGTTCGCCGTCGGCGACACGCTGACCTCGGCGCGCGGCGAGGCCGTGCTGCCGGTGCTCATCGGCGTGGTGCTCGGCTACCTGGTGATCACGATCCCGGCCGGGCTGCTGCTCGGCGCCCTGGAGCGGAAGGTGGCGATCGCCCGATGACGAACTCCGTGCTCTACGAAGCCCCCGGGCCCGCCGCCAAGCGGCGTTCCCTCCTGCTCAGCGTCGCCGTCGGCGTCGTGCTGGCCGCGGTGCTGGCCTGGGTGCTCTACACCCTCGGCGCCAACGACCAGCTGACCGTCGACAAGTGGGGTCCGCTGATCGACCCGACCGACGGCACCTTCGCCCCGCTGTGGACGCTGATGGGCGTCGGGCTGGGCAACACGCTGCTGACCGCCGTGCTGGCGATGGCGTTCTCGCTGCTGGTCGGCACGCTGCTGGCGGTGTCCCGCATCGTCGCGGCCCGCTGGTACCGGTGGGCAGTCGTCGGCGTCGTCGAGCTGCTGCGCGGCGTGCCGGTGGTCATCGCGGTGTTCTTCGCCAGCCGGGTGCTGCCCTCGTTCGGGCTGGACATGTCGGTGATGTGGTACCTGGTCATCGGCCTCACCGCGTACAACTCGGTGATCATCGCCGAGATCGTGCGGGCCGGGATCCAGTCGTTGCCGCGCGGTCAGGGCGAAGCCGCCTACGCGATCGGGATGCGGCGCTCGCAGGTGCTGCGCACCGTGCTGCTGCCGCAGGCGTTCCGGGCGATGCTGCCCGCGCTGATCAGCCAGCTCGTAGTGATCGTGAAGGACACCTCGCTGGGCTTCATCATCTCGTACGTCGACGTGGTGCGGCAGGGGCAGATCGTCATCCAGAACCTGAACAACCCGATCCAGACGTACTTCGTCATCGGCGTGCTGTTCGTGGTGCTCAACTACGCGCTGAGCCGGGCGGCGGTCTACACCGAGCGCAGGCTCAGCCAGGGCCGCAAGGGTGGCGGCACCGCCGCCCGCGCCGCCCAGGCCCAGGCCGCGGAGTGATCCGGTCCCGCCCCGTCCCGCCTCAGCGCGGGGCGGGGCGGGCCTGCACGCCCTCCGCCGCGAGGGTCTCGTCGTAGGCGCGCTGCCAGGTGCCGTCGCCCACCGCGGCGTCGAGCGCGGCGGTGATCCGGTCGTGCAGCGCTTCATCGCCGGACTTGATGCCCAGGTAGTGCTCGGTCCCGTCCGCGGTCACCGCGTACGGGCCGACCGCGTCGACGCCCGACTCGCCCGGTTCGGCCCCGCCGACCAGCAGGTCCACCTCACCGCGCGCCAGCGAACCGTCGCGCAGCGTCGGCGGCAGCATCCGGTAGGAGATCTGGGTCCGCGGGTCCAGGCCCAGCCCCTGCGCCACGAGCTCGGCCACCTCCACGTCGAAACCGCGGTAGCGGCTGCCGTCGCGGGTGGCGAACCGGGGTTCCTCGGCGCGCAACCCCACCAGCAGCGAGCCGCGCTGGCGCACCTCCTCCAGCGTCGCCGAGCCGCCCAGCTCGACCGGCGGCGGGGGTGCGGCACCGGGCCGCGGGGACGCGGCCGGCGGGGCCACCGGGGCGGGAGTGCTCGGCGGCGGCTGCTCCGGTTCACCAGTGCCCGCCGAACATCCGGCCAGGGCCATTCCGCCAGCGAGCACCACTGCCACCACTCCCGTGCGCATGCGCACCATCCTGCCAGCCGAGCGGATCACGGCGGGGCGCGTCGGCGAACGCGCCGCACCCGTCCGGGGCGCTGGGAAAACCCCAGAACCCGGTTCGGGACGGCGGGGCGATGGGGCTTGCCGGGTGCTCCGGCAGCACTGCCACGCGGTGCGGAGCACCGCAGCTCAACGGCACAGCGAACGGTGAGTACATCCGCTAGTCATCCGAACGACAGGTAGTGTTCACACTCGCAACGAATTCTGGATCGGTTTTGACTTCCCCGTCACACCCGTTAGTGTGGCTGCCGTCACGAAGGCGCCAACGTCGTCGCCCCGCACAGCGCTCATCAGCACTGATCGCTCAGGAGGCGAGGAATGGCGACGCACGCGGCCATCCATCCCGTCGTTGCTCGGGTCACCGAGCGCATCGCGCAGCGCAGCGCGCGCACCCGGCGCGAGTACCTCGAACGCATCGACTCCGCCGCCGCCGACGGCCCGACCCGCGCCGGGATGCCCTGCAGCAACCTGGCCCACGGCTTCGCGGGCTGTAGCGGCGCCGACCGGATCGCGGTGCGCGGCGAGACCAAGCCGGGCGTGGCGATCGTGTCGGCGTACAACGACATGCTCTCCGCACACCAGCCCTACGACGAATACCCCGCGTGGATCAAGGACGCGGTGCGCGACGCGGGCGGCGTCGCCCAGTTCGCCGGCGGCGTCCCCGCCATGTGCGACGGCATCACCCAGGGCCGCGCGGGCATGGAACTGTCGCTGTTCTCCCGCGACGTGATCGCGATGGCCACCGGCGTCGCGCTCTCCCACGAGATGTTCGACGGGGCGCTGCTGCTCGGCGTGTGCGACAAGATCGTGCCCGGGCTGCTCATCGGTGCACTCGCCTTCGGCCACCTGCCGACGATCCTGGTGCCGGCCGGACCGATGCCCTCCGGGTTGCCCAACGGCGAGAAGAGCCGCATCCGGCAGCTGTTCGCCGAGGGCAAGGCGACCCGCGAAGACCTCCTCGAAGCCGAATCGGCCTCCTACCACTCCCCCGGCACCTGCACCTTCTACGGCACCGCGAACTCCAACCAGCTCGTCGTCGAAGTGATGGGGCTGCACCTGCCCGGCTCCAGCTTCGTCGCGCCCGGCACCCCGCTGCGGCGCGCCCTCACCGACGAGGCCTCGCGGCGCGTCGTGCAGCTCGCCCGCGGCGAGGAGCGCACCCCGATCGGCCGGTTGCTCGACGAACGAGCCCTGGTCAACGGCGTCGTCGCGCTGCTCGCCACCGGCGGCTCCACCAACCACACGCTGCACCTGCCCGCCATCGCCGCCGCCGCGGGCATCGAACTCACCTGGGACGACTTCGCCGAGCTCTCCGCCGTCGTGCCCTCCCTGTCGCGGGTCTACCCCAACGGCTCCGCCGACATCAACCACTTCGCCGCCGCCGGAGGCGTGCAGACCCTCATCGGCCAGCTGCTCGACGCCGGACTGCTGCACCCCGACGTGCACACCGTCGCCGGGTACGGACTCGACCGGTACCGGCAGCAGCCGTTCCTCGACGACGGCGAGCTGGTGTGGCGCGATGCCCCCGCCGACAGCCTCGACCCGGACGTGCTGCGCGGCGTCGACGACCCGTTCGCGCCCGACGGCGGGCTGCGCGTGCTGCGCGGCAACCTCGGCAGCTCGGTCATCAAGGTCTCCGCGGTCAAGCCGGAGCACCGCGTCGTCACCGCGCCCGCGCGCGTCTTCGACGACCAGCACCGGTTCACCGAGCTGTTCCGCACCGGCGAACTCGACCACGACGTCGTGGTCGTCATCCGCAACCAGGGGCCGCAGGCCAACGGCATGCCCGAGCTGCACGGGCTCACCCCCGCGCTCGGCGTGCTCATGGACCGCGGACACCAGGTCGCGCTGGTCACCGACGGACGCATGTCCGGGGCCTCCGGCAAGATCCCCGCCGCCATCCAGCTCACCCCCGAAGCCACCGCGGGCGGACCGCTCGCGCGGGTGCGCGACGGCGACATGGTCCGGCTCGACGCCGAGAACGGCACCCTCGAAGTGCTCGTCGGCGACGACGACTTCGCCGCCCGCGAACCCGCCCCCGGCGCCGTCACCACCCAGCACGGCACCGGCCGCGAACTGTTCGCCGCCTTCCGCCACGCCGTCGGCCGCGCCGACCAGGGCGCTAGCGTGTTCGCACCGCAGCAGCGCACCGACGCGCCGAGCGACCTGCCCGTCTGATCCGCCCGTCCGAAGGACCGCGGGCGGCGCAGGACGACCGACCGCCCGCACCGGCGCTTACCGAGAACAGGTGAACACCGCCATGAACACTGCCTCCGAAGTGCTCGAGCTCAGCCCCGTCGTGCCCGTCGTCGCCCTCGACGACGTCGCCCACGCGGTGCCGCTCGGCCAAGCCCTGCTGCGCGGCGGCATCCGCACCATCGAAGTCACCCTGCGCACCCCCGCGGGCCTGCCCGCCATCGAACGGCTCGCCGCGGAAGTCCCGGAGATCGTCGTCGGGGCGGGCACCATCACCGAGGTCGGCCAGGCCGACAAGGCGCGCGAAGCCGGCGCCCGGTACATCGTCACGCCCGGCGCCACCGACCGGCTGCTCGACGACGTGGACGCCACCGGACTGCCCTACCTCGCGGGAGTCAGCACCGTCGCCGAGGCGATGCGGCTCGCCGAGCGCGGGGTGACCGCGATGAAGTTCTTCCCCGCCGAACCCAGCGGCGGGGTGCCGTACCTCAAGTCCATCGCCGGGCCGCTGCCGCAGCTGCGGTTCTGCCCCACCGGCGGCATCAGCGTCGACAACGCGGGCCGCTACCTGGCGCTGCCCAACGTGGGCTGCGTCGGCGGCTCGTGGCTGGCGCCGAAGCAGCTGCTCGCCGCCGGGCAGTGGGGACAGATCGAAGCGCTGGCGCGGCAAGCCGCGGCGCTGGGTTGATCCGGTCGGCGCTGGGTTGATCCGGTCGGCGCTGGGTTGATCCGGTCGGCGCTGGGCTGATCCGATCGGCCTCGGGCGGTTCGGGTCGGCTCAGACCGGCGGGGCGAGTGCTGATCCACTGGCCCCGGGGGACTCCGGTGCTGATCCGGTCGCCCTCGGGGCGGCTCTGGTGCTGGTCCGGCGCCGCAGCGATCCGCGGGCGGGGCCGATCCGCCCGGGACGGGCCCGCCGATCGGCGCGGTCCTCCCGCGAACGCGGTAGCCGCCGTCCCCTCCGCAGGCGATCCGGCCCGCCCGCGGCGGCTCGTAGCGTCGGGAGGACCTCGACGCTGGGACGGTCACCGAATGCACCTGCGCGCCAACCGACACCGCTCGCCGGAGCCGCACCGCCGGCCCCGGCGAGCGCTCGGCGCCCTGCTGCTCGCCGCGCTCCTCGGCATCGCCGGGGCCAGCCCCGCCAGCGCCGAACCGGACCGCACCCCCGGCTCAGGGACCGTCGTCAGCTTCACCTTCGACGACGGCAGCGTCTCGCAGACCTCCGGCGCCGAAGTGCTGCAGCGGCACGGCATGCGCGGCACCTTCTACATCATCTCCGGTGCCATCGGCAGCCCCGGCTACCTCGGTCACGACGAGCTGCGGCGGATCGCCGACGCCGGACACGAGATCGGCGGGCACACCGTCACCCACCCCGACCTCACCTCCGTCAGCCCCGACGAGATGCGCAGGCAGATCTGCGACGACCGGGCCAACCTGGAGCAGTGGGGCTACCAGGCCACCTCGTTCACCACGCCGTTCAACGAAACCGACCAGAACGTGCGGAAGGCCGTGCAGGACTGCGGCTACAACAGCGCCCGCACCATGGGCGGTCTGCGCGCGCCCGGCGACTGCGCCGACTGCCCCGCCGCCGAATCCACCCCGCCCGCCGACCCGTACGAGATCCGCTCCCCCGGCATGATCCGGCGCGAGACCACCGTCGACGACCTCAAGGAGGCGGTGACCCGCGCCGATGACGCAGGTGGCGGGTGGGTACCGCTGGTGCTGCACCAGACCTGCGAGATGTGCGGGCCCCTCGGGCTCAACCCGCGGGTCCTCGACGAGTTCGCGGGCTGGCTGCACGACCGCGGGACCCCGGTGCGCACCGTGCACGAGATCGTCGGCGGCCGGGTCGCACCCGTGCACCGGGCGTCCCCGCCGCAGGACCGAGACCGGCCGGTCAACGCGTCGCTCGAACACGCCGGGCCGGACGGGCTCCCGATCGGCTGGGAGACCGGCGGCTGGGGGACGAACACGCCGGTGTGGACCAGGACCCGCGACGCGCACGAAGGGCGGTGGGCGCAACGCCTGGACATGACCCGGTTCACCGACGGCGACGCGAAACTCATGTCGACGCTGGACCTCGGCGAGTACTCGCTGCCCGCGCACACCGGGCACAACTACACCCTCAGCACCTGGTACAAGTCGACGGCGCCCACCCAGCTCGCCGTGTACTACCGGGACCGGGTCGGGCAGTGGCGCTACTGGGTGGCCGGACCGACCTTCGCGCCCGCCGAGCAGTGGTCGAGGGCGCACTGGACGACCCCGCCGGTTCCGGAGGAGGCGACCGGGCTCAGCTACGGGCTCGCCCTGTTCTCGCCGGGTTCGGTCACCACCGACGACTACCAGGTGCGGGTCGACGCGAAGGCCACCAACGAGAGCTCCTGCCGCGAACTGGACTGGTGGGTCCCGCGGCGGTGGCTGTGCCCGTGACCGGCCGGGGAACGGGGTGAGCTCGCATGCCGCTGCCCCGGACGCGCGCGGTGGCGGCACTGACCGCGGCCCTGATCACCGCTTCCTGCGCGGGAGGTGAGCAGGTGCCCGGCCGCCAGTACCCCTGGCACACCGGCATCGTGGCGACCACGTTCTGGGTCGGTGAAGTGCTCGACCCGGACGCCTCCGACGGCAGCCAGGTGATCTCCACCTACGACGCGGCGTGGCAGGAGCACTACGGCGGCTGCGACGGGGTGCTGGTCGACGGCCGGTGCGAGACGGAGCCGCGGACGGCGCACAACGGGTACTTCCCGACCCGGATGGCACCGCGGGAGAACCCGTTCTACCTGGACCTGCCGTTCGACGACCTGAACGATCCGATCGCCTTCGCGCAGCGCGCCGAGGTGGTGCCGTGGAGCCGCGATCCGGGCTACGCCGGGCGCGAGCGGGACCGCGCGTTCAGCTACCTGAAGAACCGCTGGGTGCAGCTCACCAGGGGCGACGCGGTCTGCTACGGGCAGGTGCAGGACGCGGGGCCCGCCGAGTACCACGACGCCCGCTACGTGTTCGGGCCCGACGACGCGCGACCGGTGAACACCCGGTTCAACGGGGCGGGACTGGACGTGTCCCCCGCGTTGAACGGCTGCCTCGGGTTCACCCGGCTCAACGGCGCGCAGGACCGGGTGAACTGGCGCTTCGTGGAGGAGTCCGACGTGCCCGGCGGACCCTGGCGGCGCATCGTCACGACGTCACCGCCGACGCTGTACTGACCGGCGTGCGACCCGCCCGGGATCAGGCCGCGAGCTCGTCGGTGATCAGGGCGAGGGCGTCCGGGATGGAGTCGACGACCGGCACCCCCGCCGGTTCCAGCGCGGACCGGCTCATCACGCCCGTCGTCACCAGCACGCAGCCGGTGCCGACCTTGTCGGCGGCGAGCGCGTCGTCGAGGACGTCGCCGATGAGCACCACGTCCGCCGGCCGCAACCGCTGCGCGGCGAGGTGGTGGTCCAGGTGCTCGGCCTTGGCGCCGCCGCCCACCTCGGTGCGCAGCCCGTCGACGCGCTCGAACAGCGGCAGCAGCTCCAGCTCGGTGATCAACGGGACCAGTTCGTCGTGGAACCACATCGACAGCAGCGACTGGGTGCGCCCGGCCGCCGACCAGCTGTGCAGTTCGTCCGGCACGCCCGGGGCGAGCCGCGCCGTGTGCAGCAGTTCCCGGTAGTGCTCGTGGTAGAGCACGTCCAGCTTGTTCCAGTCCGCTTCGGTCAGCGGACGCTCCAGCAGCCGCTCGTAGCACTGCTGCAGCGGGCGGCTGAACACCGTCCGCCAGTGCTCCAGGTCGATCGGGTCCCTGCCGAACTCGGCGCAGACCGCGTTCACCGCCGCGACCACGGCGTCGTTGTCGTCGAGCAACGTGCCGTTCCAGTCCCACACGATGTGCCGTGCCGCCGTTCCCGCGCCACCACCGACTCGCATGTCACCCCTGTCGATCGACTCCGGACGTCCGAGCGGGCAGCCTAGCGAAGACCGGTGATCTCCGAATCCACCCGCCGGGCGCGTGCTGCGTCACCTCGGGTGCCGTCCGGACCTGGCCGCCCCCGCTCAGGACAGGTCCGGGTCGTCCGCTCGCCCGAGTTCGTCCTTCGCGACCCGGAAGGCGAGGCCTTCGGAGTAGCCCTTGCGCGCGAGCATGCCGACGAGCCGGCGCAGCAGCTTCTCCTGGTCGTCGACCCGGGCGGAGCGGAGCTTGCGGCGCACCAGCTCCCGCGCCCGCTCCTCCTCGGCGTCCGGGTCCACCGCGGAGAGCGCCTCGGCGACGAGGTGCTCCTCGACGCCCTTGCGGCGCAGCTCGTAGCCGAGCGCCTTGCGGCCCAGGCCTTGGTTGCGCTGGCGCTCGTTGACCCAGGCCTCGGCGAACTCGGCGTCGTCGACCAGGCCCGCGTCGACGAACTTCTGCAGCACCGCGTCCGCGACGTCCTCGTCGATCTCCTTGCGCAGCAAGGCGTTCCGCAGTTCGGAGCGGGGGCGGGGGCGCCCCCCCCCCCGCCGGGGCGCGCTGTGGCGGGCCGCGGCCGCCGGGGGGGGGGGCCCCCCCCGCGGGGGGGGGGCGCGGCGCGGCCCGCCCCCCCCCCCCCGCCGGGCGGGG
>NZ_JAIUKB010000042.1:0-68793 GCF_020176785.1 Saccharopolyspora sp. 6V
CCCGCCCCCGGGCCTACAAACTTCCCCCCCCCCGCGCCCCCCCCGCCCGCGGCTACCCCCTGCCCCACAAGGGGGTCCCGCTGTCCGCCCGGGGGGGGGCCCCCCCCCCCCCCCCCCCGGTACACGATGTCGCGGGCCGAGGCCTCCGGGGACTGCGGCACGCCCGGCGGACGTTCCTCGCGGCGCTGCCCGCCACGCCGACCGCTCGGTGCGGGTTCGCCGAGTTCGGGTTCGCCGAGTTCGGGTTCGCCGGTGACCAGCTCGCTGCGGCGACGGCGCTTGCCGGTACGCGCGGCGGAACCGTCCGCCGACACGAACTCGGCGGACGCGCCGGTGTCCGGCGAGCTCGCCGCACCGGAGCCGGATTCCGCGGCATCGTCCGGCGAACGGGGCGCGTGGTCCGTGCTGCGCCACACGCCTCGCCCGCCGGAACCGCTGCGCCGCCGAGCCACCGAGCCGGCCCGCTGCCCGCGGGAACCGGCCCGGGAGGACTCGTCGTCCCAGGGCGAACGGGCGGAGTCGTCGTCTTCCGGCACGAGCGGGCTCAGAACTCGACGGGAGCCGGTTCCGCGGCCTGCTCGTCGTCGAGCTTGGCCCCGATGCCGAGCTTCTCCTTGATCCGCTTCTCGATCTCGTTCGCCACGTCCGGGTTCTCCCGCATGAACTTGCGGGCATTCTCCTTGCCCTGGCCCAGCTGGTCGCCCTCGTACGTGTACCAGGCACCGGACTTGCGGATGATGCCCTGCTCCACGCCCATGTCGATCAGCGAACCCTCGCGGCTGATCCCGATGCCGTAGATGATGTCGAACTCGGCCTGCTTGAACGGCGGCGCGGTCTTGTTCTTCACCACCTTGACCCGGGTGCGGTTGCCCACCGCGTCGGAGCCGTCCTTGAGCGTCTCGATCCGTCGCACGTCCAGCCGCACCGAGGAGTAGAACTTCAGCGCCTTGCCACCGGTGGTCGTCTCCGGGCTGCCGAACATGACGCCGACCTTCTCGCGGAGCTGGTTGATGAAGATCGCGGTGGTCTTGGCGTTGTAGAGCGCGGAGGTGAGCTTGCGCAGCGCCTGGCTCATCAGCCGGGCCTGGAGGCCGACGTGGCTGTCGCCCATCTCGCCCTCGATCTCGGCGCGGGGCACCAGCGCGGCCACCGAGTCGATCACGATGCAGTCCAGCGCACCGGAGCGGATCAGCATGTCCGCGATCTCCAGCGCCTGCTCACCGGTGTCGGGCTGGGAGACCAGCAGCGCGTCGGTGTCCACCCCGATCGACTTGGCGTACTCCGGGTCCAGCGCGTGCTCGGCGTCGATGAACGCGGCGGTGCCGCCGAGCTTCTGGGCGTTGGCCACCGCGTGCAGCGCGACCGAGGTCTTACCGCTGCTCTCCGGGCCGTAGATCTCCACGATGCGACCCCGTGGCAGGCCGCCGATCCCCAGCGCCACGTCCAGCGAGATGGACCCGGTGGGGATGACCTCGACCGGCGCCCGCGACTCGTCGCCGAGCCGCATCACCGATCCCTTGCCGTACTGCTTGTCGATCTGGGCGAGGGCCAGTTCGAGCGCCTTGCCCTTGTCCGGTGTCGCTGCCATCGGGGGTCCACCTCGGTCAAGTCGGACTTCGTCGTGTGCGCACGACGCTACGGGTTGGGACCGACACTCCGGTGGATGCCCTGGCCACCCGGTCGCCCGTTCTCCGGCGACGGGGCCCGGTCGAACACCGAGGTCCGGTCCGCGCATCCGATCATAGGCGAACGGATGTTCGATCACCGAGCCGACACGCCAACCCTGTCACCCTTGCGTGTGAAGAACGGGTTCAGCGGCGCGCGGCCGGGACCTCGAAGACGTCGCACAGCGCCAACCACACCTGCTTCGGCGAGTACCCGGCCTCCAGGGCCTGGTCCGCGGTGCGGCCGCCGAGCGTCGACAGCACGTGGTCCTCGGCGAGCATCTCGGCGCGCAGCCTGCCGAACTCCTCGGCCATGCGTTCGCGGAAATCGGTGTGTCGCATCGCGACCAGCCTACCGAGCGCACCGCCGGGTACCGTCGAGGTGTGCTGCCGATGCAAGCGGATCCGACCGGCCTCTCCAGCCCGCTGGGCCAGCTGGTGATCGCCGCGATGCTGCTGGTCGCGATCGTCGTCACCCTCCGCTGGCTCTGGCAGAACCGCCGCCGCTGAGGCCCCCCGCGCGGCGACCGGCGCCGGCTGTCGGTCCGCTGGTCCAGCATGGAGGGGTGGACGACGTGCTGGACCGCTTCTCCCCCGCCACCCGCGACTGGTTCCGGGGCGCCTTCGACGCGCCGACGCGGGCGCAGGACGGGGCATGGCGGGCGATCGGCGCCGGGGAGCACGCGCTGGTCGTGGCGCCCACCGGCTCCGGGAAGACCCTGGCCGCGTTCCTGTCCGCGCTGGACGGCCTGGCCACCGCACCGCTCCCGGAGGACCCGAAGCGGCGCTGCCGCGTGCTGTACGTGTCGCCGCTGAAGGCGCTGGCGGTGGACGTGGAGCGCAACCTCCGCGCCCCGCTCGCCGGGATCCGGCAGGCCACCCAGCGCCGCGGCGCGGCCCCGCCGGAGATCCGGGTGGGGATGCGCACCGGCGACACCCCGGCCGCCGAGCGGCGCACCTTCACTCGCACTCCCCCCGACGTGCTGGTGACCACGCCCGAATCGCTGTTCCTGCTGCTCACCTCGGCCGCGCGGGAGTCGCTGCGCGGCGTGGAAGCGGTGATCGTCGACGAGGTGCACGCGGTGGCGGGCACCAAGCGCGGCGCGCACCTGGCGCTGTCGCTGGAGCGGCTGGACGAGTTGCTGGCCGCGCCGGCGCAGCGCATCGGGCTGTCCGCGACGGTCCGCCCGGTCTCGGAGGTGAGCACGTTCCTCGGCGGCGGCCGACCGGTGCGCACCGTGCAGCCCGAGCACCCCAAGCAGGTCGAGGTGACCGTGGAGGTACCGGTCCCGGACCTCGCCGAGCTCGGGCAGCCGGCAGGCGAGGTGGACGGCCCGGCCGCCGGCGAGCAGCCGCGCACGTCCATCTGGCCGTCGGTGCAGGAACGCGTCCTGGACCTGGTCGACCGGCACCGCTCCACCATCGTGTTCGCCAATTCGCGGCGGCTCGCCGAGCGCCTCACCGCGGGCATCAACGAGCTCGCCACCGAACGCGCCGGGGAGGCCGCCGAACCGGACCGGTTCCCCGCGGAGGCGGTCGGCGGCTCCGGGATCACCACCGGCGCCGCCGTGGTGGTGGCGCGGGCGCACCACGGCTCCATGTCGAAGGACCAGCGCTCCGTCGTGGAGGAGGAGCTCAAGTCCGGCCGGTTGCCGTGCGTGGTGGCGACGTCCTCGCTGGAGCTGGGCATCGACATGGGCGCGGTGGACCTGGTGGTGCAGGTCGAGGCGCCGCCGAGCGTGGCGTCCGGGATGCAGCGCGTCGGTCGCGCCGGGCACCAGGTGGGCGCGGTCTCGCGCGGGGTGGTGTTCCCGAAGTTCCGCGGTGACCTGGTGAGCTGCGCGGTGGTGGCGGAACGGATGGCGGCCGGGCTCATCGAATCGCTGTCGTTCCCGCGCAACCCGCTGGACGTGCTGGCCCAGCAGGTGGTGGCGATGGTGGCGGTGGAGCCGTGGCCGCTGGAGTCGCTGGCACGCGTGGTGCGGCGGGCGGCCCCGTTCGCGGGGCTGCCGGATTCGGCGCTGCACGCGGTGCTGGACATGCTGGCGGGCCGCTACCCGAGCGAGGAGTTCGGGGAGCTGCGGGCCCGGGTCGTGTGGGACCGGGTGCAGGACGAGCTGCGGGCCAGGCCGGGTGCGCAGCGGCTCGCGGTGACCTCCGGCGGCACCATCCCGGACCGCGGCCTGTTCACCGTGACGACGCCGGGCGACGAGGAGGCCGGGCGCGGCGGGGTGCGGGTCGGCGAGCTCGACGAGGAGATGGTCTACGAGTCGCGGGTGGGCGACACGTTCCTGCTGGGCACCTCGTCGTGGAAGGTCCAGGACATCACCCACGACCGGGTGATCGTGGTGCCCGCGCCGGGGCAGGCCGCGCGGATGCCGTTCTGGAAGGGCGATTCGCCGGGGCGCCCGCTGGAGCTGGGCCGGGCGCTGGGCGCGTTCGTGCGGGAGCTGGTGGCCGCGGACCGGGACGACGCGGTCGAGCGGATGGCGCGGGCCGGGCTGGACGAGTGGGCGCGGGACAACCTGCTGGCGTACCTGGCCGAGCAGCGGGAGGCGACGCGGCACGTCCCGGACGACCGCACGATCGTGGTGGAGCGGTTCCGCGACGAGCTCGGCGACTGGCGGATGGTGGTGCACTCGCCGTTCGGCGCGCAGGTCAACGGCCCGTGGGGGCTGGCGATCGGTGCCCGGTTGCGGGAGCGGCGCGGGATCGATCCGCAGGTGGCGTCCTCGGACGACGGGATCGTGGTGCGGCTCGCCGACGCGCTGGACGAGGGGGGCGCGGACGTGCTGCCCAGCGCCGAGGACGTGCTGCTGTCCCCGGACGAGGTGCAGCAGGTCGTCACCGAGGAGGTGGGCGGTTCGGCCCTGTTCGCCGCCCGCTTCCGGGAGTGCGCGGCGCGGGCGCTGCTGCTGCCGCGGCGGGATCCGGGGAAGCGCTCCCCGCTGTGGCAGCAGCGGCAGCGGTCCGCGCAGCTGCTGGCGGTGGCCGCGCAGTACGAGCAGTTCCCGATCGTGCTGGAAGCGCTGCGCGAGTGCGTGCAGGACGTCTACGACGTCCCCGGGCTGGTGGAGCTGATGTCGCAGGTCGCGTCCCGCCGGGTGCGGGTGGTGGAGGTGGAGACGCCGTCGCCGTCGCCGTTCGCGCGCAGCCTGCTGTTCGGCTACATCGGCATGTTCCTGTACGAGGCGGACGCGCCGCTGGCGGAGCGGCGGTCGGCGGCGCTGAGCCTGGACCCGACGCTGCTGGCGGAGCTGCTCGGTTCGGAGGCGCTGCGCGAACTGCTCGACCCGGAGGTGGTCGCCGAGGTCGAGCGGCAGTTGCAGCGGCTCGCCCCGGAACGGCGGGCGAAGGACGCCGAGTCCGCGGTGGACCTGCTGCGGTTCCTCGGCGACCTGTCCGCGGCGGAGGCCGAGGAACGCGGAATCCGCCCCGAGTGGCTGGCGGAGCTGCGGGCGCAGCGGCGCGTGCTGGAGGTGCGCATCGCCGGGGAGGCCCGGTGGATCGCGGTCGAGGACGCGGGCAAGGTCCGGGACGCGCTGGGCGTCGCGCTGCCGGTGGGGGTGCCGGAGGCGTTCACCGAGCCGGTGGCGGACCCGCTGGGGGAACTGCTGATCCGGTTCGCGCGCTGCCGCGGCCCGTTCCCGGCCGAGGCCGCGGCGCGGCGGTTCGGCCTGGGTGTCGCCGTGGTGCACGACGTGCTGGACCGGCTCACCGGCTCGGGCCGGTTGGTGCGCGGCGAACTGCGCCCGTTGGAGGCCGGGGGTGGTGGCGCGCTGGAGTACTGCGACGCCGAGGTGCTGCGGCGGTTGCGGCGCGGCTCGCTCGCCCGGCTGCGGGCCGAGGTGGAGCCGGTGGAACCGGCGGCGCTGGGCCGGTTCCTGCCCGCGTGGCACGGCGTGGGCGCCCGGCTGCGGACGGCTCCGACGGTGGACGACGTGTACGCGGTGGTCGAGCAGTTGGCGGGGGCGCCGATCCCGGCGAGCGCGCTGGAGTCGCTGGTGCTGCCCTCCCGGTTGCCCGGGTACTCGCCCGCGCTGCTCGACGAGCTGACCTCCACCGGTGAGGTGTCCTGGGTCGGTTCGGGGGCGCTGGCCGGTGGGGACGGGTGGATCGCGTTCGCTCCGACGGACGTGGCGGACCTGCTGCTGCCGGATCTGCCGGAGGCCGCGGTGGAGAGCGCGCTGCACGACGCCCTGCTGTCCACGCTGGACGGCGGCGCGCAGTTCTTCCGCACGTTGGCCGACCGCGCAGGCGCGGTCCTGGTGGAGCGCGGCGAGCAGGCTCCGGCCGACGACGCGGTGATCGCGGCGCTGTGGGACCTGGTGTGGTCCGGCCGGGTCACCAACGACACGTTGGCACCGCTGCGGGCGCTGGTGTCCGGGAAGGGTGCGGCGCACAAGCCGCGCCGCAGCGCGCCGCGCGGCCGGTACGCGCGGTTGCGCACCGGCCGGCCCGCGATGCCGAGCCGCAGCGGCCCGCCCGCGGTGTCCGGGCGCTGGTCCCTGGCCCCGGCACCGGCCGCGGAGCCCACTCGCCGGGCGCACGCCAGGGCGGAGTCCTTCTTGGAGCGGCACGGCGTGCTGACCCGCGGCGCGTTGGAGACCGAGCGGGTCATCGGCGGTTTCTCCGCGGTGTACAAGGTGTTGCGCGCGATGGAGGAGTCCGGTCGCTGCCGCCGCGGCTATGTGGTGGAGGGCCTGGGGGCAGCGCAGTTCGCGGTCCCCGGGGCGATCGACCGGGTGCGCGCGCTGTCCGGTTCGGACGGCCGGGGGTCCGTGGCGGCCGACGCGGTGGTGCTGGCCGCCGCGGATCCGGCGCAGCCCTACGGCGCGGCGCTGCCCTGGCCGGACGCCGTCGGCGACACCCGGCACCGCCCGGGCCGCAAGGCCGGTTCGCTGGTGGTGCTGGTCGCGGGTGCGGCCGTGCTGTACGTGGAGCGCGGGGGCAAGTCGCTGCTGTCGTTCACCGAGGACGAGCAGGTGTTGCGCGCCGGGGCGGACGGGCTCGCGCGCGCGGTGCGGGACGGTTGGCTGGAGCAGCTGGTGGTGCAGCGGGCGGACGGCGAGGGCGCGTGGGGGTCCCGGTTGGCCGAGGTGCTCACCGACGCGGGGTTCCGCCCCACCCCGAAGGGCCTCCGCCTCCGCGCGTGACCACCCGCCGGATCGTGGCGGGCGGCGGAGCCGGCGAGGCGACCGCTGCGGTCCCGCCGGCCGAGCCCCGCGCGGGAAGGCGGACGGGGCGGTTCCGCCGCCTGCCCCGCCGCGCGGGACGAGCCCGCGCACGCGGTCATCGCGTCGCCAGGCGGAGCAGTCCCCAGAGCTGGGCCACGGCGTCCTGGTCCCCCGATGTCGTGATCTCCCGGTCCGGCAGCCGTCCCCACAGCCACAGGTAGAGCGCTTCCGGGTCGCCGCCGAGCACCGCGTCCGCGGACACGTGCGCGCCGGGACCGGTGCGGTGCACGACGGTGCGGTTCGGTTCGGCGTGCACCGACCAGTCGGCGCCGGTGGTGGACACGCCCAGCACGCACCGCCGGGTGGCGTGGATGCCGAGCGCGTGCAGCCGGTAGCCGAGCCACAGCCGCAGCGCCTCGTCGATCCCGTCGAGCGCCACGTCCGCGTCGATGCCGGTGCGCGGCACTCCGGCCGCGCCCTGCACGTCGACCCGGTGCACCGCGGTGGCGTGCAGCATCCGGCGGATCCAGAACCGCACCGAGTGCTCCTCCGGCCACCAGGTGGGACAGGCGTCGCCGGGTGGCCGGGTGCCGAACTCGGCGAGCAGTTCGGCGAGGCGGGCGGTGAAGCGGCCGGTGACCTCGCGCAGGCTCGCCGGATCGGGCACCACCCAGGCGCTCGCGTCCTGCTCGGAGGCCCCCATCCAGGTCAGCGCGTCTTCGCACTGCCCGCCGAGGAACCAGATCGTCTCGGCCACGGTCCGGCCGGAGGCGCCGGGCACGCGCGCGTCCGGGTGCACGTCGTGGGTGGCGGCGGTGAGCAGCTGCCCTTCCACCCCGATGAGCTCCAGCATCCGGCCGGTGTCGATCGAGAGGTCCGCGGGCGGGCGCAGGGTCATCGGGCGGCTCCGGACACGCCGCGTTCGACGACGCCGACGAACTCGGTGGCGTGCCGCAGGCAGAGCTCGGCTTCGCCGGGGCTGATCCCGGGACTGCCCGCCTCGGCCGCGGCGCGGCGCAGCGAGCCCGCGGTGAAGTGGGCGGCCCATTCGCGCAGTTCGGGGGCGACCTCGGTGAGCTGGAGCCACACGCTGCCGGAGAGCCGGGCGCGGTGCCGCCAGGACCGGGCGAGGACGACCGCGGTCGCCGCCCGCAGCGCCGCGAGGTGCGCGAACACGTAGCGCTCGGCGGCCTTGGTGGAGTCCTGCGCGTCGAGCAGGCACCCCTTGGCCTGCGCCAGCAGGGAACGAGCACCCGCGGGCGCGGGCGGGGCGGTCACCGGCAGCCAGTCGTCGCCGTCCTTGCGCCGGTCACCGCGACGCGCCGGGTTCGGCTCGCACCGCTGGCGCAGCGGCGCGTCGACCGGGCGCCGCGGCGCCGGGATGGGCAGCGGTCCGCGCCGGTACCGGGAGGTGGGCAGGTGCTGGGACATCGGTGTTCTCCGCTCGGTCACGACGGTGCCGATCCGGACGCCGGAGCGCGCCGGACCGCGGTGGGACGTGGTGAGCCGGGGGGAAGCCGGCCGTCCGGTGACGAGGTACTTCCCCCACCCCGCCACCGGACGTGACGTGCGAACCGAAGTCCCGCGAGTCCGGTACCCGTGGCGCGGATCCGACGGACTCGAACCTCAGTTCGACTGGCTCCAGACTAGACCGGCTCGGCGGCGCGCTCAAGGACCGAGCCGTAGATCACCTGTTCGAGTCACGTCCAGCGCGCCCCGCCCACCAGCACCGACACCGGAACCCCTGCGCACCGAGCCCGGCGCCGCCGAGCAGGACCGCACACCACCGGGCCTTGCCCGACCCTCTAGTGTTCGGCTCGTGACAGCCGCGCCCTCACCGCACATCGACCGCATCGTCGAGCTGACCGCAGACCAGCTCAGGGCACGCCTGGCCGAAGCGCTACAGGTCTACGTGGACGCGATGGGCTACCCGCCGTCCACCGCGCAGCAGCGCGCCCCCATGTGGTCGGCGCACATGATGCGGGCGGGCTGGCGCTGCGTGGCCGCGTTCGACCAGCAGGACGAGCTCGTCGGCATCGGCTACGGCTACCTGGGCGTGCCCGGGCAGTGGTGGCACGAGCAGGTGTTCCGCGGCATGCTCACCGTCACCCCGCGCGCCGAGGCCGAGCAGTGGATGCGGGACTACTTCGAACTCACCGAGCTGCACGTGCGCCCGGACAGCCAGGGCGGCGGGCTCGGCGAGACGCTGCTGCGCAGGCTGCTCGACGGGGCGGCCGGCAACGCCGTGCTGCTGTCCACGCCGGAGGGCCCGACCCGGGCGTGGAAGCTGTACCGGCGGGTCGGTTTCGGCGACGTCCTGCGCCACTACCGGTTCACCGGCGACCCGCGCCCGTTCGCGGTCCTGGGCCGCAGCCTTCCCCTGGAGACCGCCTGACCGATCCGGGCGGCGGAGCCGCTGAGCCACCGGCCACCCGAGCGGCGAGACCACCCGCGGGTTCTCCGCGGTTCCCCCACGAGGACGGCGATGTCGCTGTGCACGACCACCGATCCCGCAGCGGGGGGGAACCGCTGAGGTGCCCACCCGAGCACTCCGCAGCTGAAGTGGGAAGACGGGCGGTCCCGCCACCCCGGTGCCGCGCGGCACGAGCTTCGGGGGGCAGGCGGTCAGAGCGCGGCGAGCTGCTCCCGGAGGGTGTCGAGGCCCATCGACCCCAGCTCCAGCGCCCGCCGGTGGAAGTCCTTCGAGTCGAACTCCGCCCCGTAGCGCGCCCGCGCGTCGTCCCGCGCCGCCCGCCACAACCGCTCGCCGATCTTGTAGGACGGCGCCTGCCCCGGCCAGCCGAGGTAGCGGTCGATCTCGTCGTGCACCTGCGCCGGTTCGGCGACGGTGCGGGTGAGCATGAACTCCGCGCCGAGCTGCGGCGTCCACCGCTCCCCTTCGTGGAAGCCGGTCCCGGCGGGGATCTCCAGCTCCAGGTGCATGCCGATGTCCACGATCACCCGCGCGGCCCGGAACAGCTGGTCGTTGAGCATGCCGAGCAGGTCGCCGTCGTCGCCGAGGTAGCCGAGCTCGCGCATCAGCCGCTCGGCGTAGAGCGCCCAGCCCTCGGCGTGCCCGGACACCACGCAGGCCAGCCGCTGGAACTTGTTGAGCCGCTCGGCCTGGTGCACGGCGGTCGCGATCTGCAGGTGGTGGCCGGGAACGCCCTCGTGGTAGACGACGGTGGTCTCCCGCCAGGTGGGGAACTCCTCGCGGTCGGCGGGCACGGACCACCACATCCGGCCCGGCCGGGTGAACCCGTCGGTGGGTCCGGTGTAGTAGGCGCCGACGCCGCCACCGGGCGGGGCGATGCGGCATTCCAGCGCCATCAGCTCGTCGGGGATGTCGAAGTGGGTGCCGCGCAGGTCGTGCAGCGCCTGGTCGGACAGCCGCTGCATCCACCGCTGGAGGCCGTCCTGGCCGTGCACCCGGTAGCGCGGGTCGGCGTCGAGCTGCGCGGCGGCTTCGGCGAGCGTGGCGCCGGGGCGGATGCGGTCGGCGACCTGCTTCATCTCGGCTTCGATGCCGGCGAACTCGGCCCAGCCCCACTCGTAGGCCTCGCGCAGGTCGAGGGCGGCGCCGGTGAAGTAGCGGGACCACAACCGGTACCGCTGCTCACCGACGGCGTCGGCCTGCGGCGCGCGCGGCGCGAGTTCGGTGCGCAGGAAGCCCGCGAGCTCGGCGTAGGAGCGGGCCGCGCCGGTGGCGGCGGCGTCCAGTTCGGACCGCAGCGCGTCCGGGACCTCGGCGCGGCCGACGAGGCTCGCGAAGTAGGAGTCGCGACCGTTCGCGCCTGCCCAGGTCTCGCACTGCTCGGCGACCTTGGTGACCTGGCGGATCGCGGCGACGCGCCCCTGCGCGGCCGCTTCGGCGAGTCCGGCGCGCAGGTTCGCCACCGCGGCGGGCATCCGTTCGAGGCGTCGCGCGATGGTGCGCCACTGCTCGGGGGTGTCGGTCGGCATCAGGTCGAAGATCTGGCGGAGGTTCTGCACCGGGCTGGCGATCACGTTCAGCGAGGCCAGGTCCTCGCCCGCCTCGTGCAGTTCCACGTCGAGCCCGATGCGTTCCAGGAACACCGCCTTCGCGGCCCGCTCGCCCGCGTCGGCCGGTTCGGCGGCGGTCATCTCCGCGAGCGCCCGGCGCGCCAGCTCGCCGCGGGCGCGGTGGCCGTCGGGCGAGTAGTCGGTCAGCAGTTCATCACCACCCGGAAGGCCGAGGGCCGTCGCCTCGATCGGGTCCAGTTCGGCGAGTTCGTCGACGAAGCGGTCGCTGATCTGGTGGACGCCAGTGCGCTCGGATGCCATGGGGCGAAGGTTATCGCGCCGGGGTGCGCGCCCGGCCACCTTCGGTGTTCGACGGGTGATCGCGGGCGACCGCGGAACGCGGCGATCAGTCCCGGCCGGTGCGAGCATCACCGGCGTGCGAGGCGAAACGATGCGCGCCGGCCGCCGAGCCGGTCTGGGTTTGCTGCTGGTGCTGGTCGGCACGCTGCTGAGCGGGTGCCTGCACACCACGGCGTCGGTGGCGCTCACCGAGGACGACAAGACCTCCGGCGAGCTGGTGCTGACCACCGACACGCCCGACGGCCAGGTGCCGTTCCGGCTGCACCCGCCGGACGACCTCGCCGACCGGGTGCAGGTGGCGCCGTTCGAGGAGCAGGGCCGAGTGGGTTCGCGGCTGTCGTTCCAGGACTTGGAGTTCGAGGAGCTGGAGCGGCTCAGCAACGCGCTGAGCCCCTCGGAGTCCCGCTACCAGCTGCACCTGGAGCGGCGGGGGTCGCTGGTGGAGTTCACCACGATGCTGGACCTGACGCCGCTGGCCGACACCGACTCCGCGGTGCGCATCGAGCTGACCGCTCCGGGCGAGATCACCTCCACCAACGGCAAGGAGACCTCCGGGGTCGTGACGTGGGCGCCGGAACCGGGCGAGGTCAACCAGCTCAACGCCACCTTCCAGTACGCGGGCACCGGGATCGGCGTCGGCTGGATCTGGACGATGGTGCTGGCGGCCGTGGTGCTCGGCGCCGTGGTCGTCATCGGGCTGCTCGCGCAGCGCACGCACGAGCGGGACCGCGCCGAAGCCGGTGATCGCGTCCGGTGACCGGTGGTCGCGCCGGGCGCCCGGCCCCGTGCGCCGACCTGCCGGGCGCGTCGCGCAGGATGGTGCCCGTGCCCATCAAGGAATCCGCACCGCAGCTGAACACCCCCGCGGACACGACCACCGAGGACGCCGTGGACTCCGATCTGCCCGGTCAGGTGCAACGCACCCTCGCCGAACACCTGGAATCCCGGCTCGCCGAGTGCACCGAGCTCGACGGCGGGTTCGCCGCCGCGGCGCGGGAGGTGAGCCGCTTCGTGCTCGGCGGTGGCAAACGCATCCGCCCGACGTTCGCGTGGTGGGGATGGCGGGCGGCCGGCGGTGCCGCGGAGGGCCCGGCGGCCGAGGCGATGCTGCGGGCCGCGAGCGCGCTGGAGCTCATCCAGGCCTGCGCATTGGTGCACGACGACCTGATCGACGAATCCGACACCCGCCGCGGCCGCCCGACGGTGCACCGCGAGTTCGCCCACGCCCACCACCGGGAGCGCTGGGCCGGGGGTGCCGCCCAGTTCGGGATGAGCGCGGCGGTGCTGCTCGGCGATCTGGCGCTGGCCTGGGCCGACGACATGCTGCACTGCGCAGGGCTCCAGCCGGAGCAGCTGGCCCGCGGGCTGCGGCCGTGGCGGGCGATGCGGACCGAGATGCTCGCCGGGCAGTACCTCGACGTGTTCAGCCAGGTTCGCGGGGACGAGACCCCGGAGGCGGCGCTGCGGGTCGCGGAGCTCAAGTCCGCGTCCTACACCGTGGCCAGGCCGCTGCAGCTGGGCGCGGAGATCGCGGGAGCGGACGCCGCGGTGCTGGCGGCGCTGGAGAGCTTCGGGCACCACATCGGGGTGGCGTTCCAGCTCCGCGACGACCTGCTCGGCGTGTTCGGCGACCCGGCGGTCACCGGCAAGCCCGCCGGGGACGACCTGCGGGAGGGCAAGCGCACGCTGCTCATCGCGGAGGCGCTGCGGGTGGCCGGCGAACGGGGTGACGAGGAGCGGGCGGCCGAGCTGCGCGCGGTGCTCGGCGATCCGGACGTCTCGCCGGAGCGGATCGACTCGGCCCGCGAGGTGCTCGTGCGGCTGGGCGCGCAGCAGGCCGTGGAGGACCGGATCGCGCAGCTCACCGCCGCCGCGCACCGCACGCTGCACGAGGCGGACCTGGCCGAACCGGCCAAGACCCGGCTCGCGGAGCTCGCCGAGGCCGTCACCGACCGGACCCACTGATGCGCCGCGTCCCGGGCCGCACCGAGCACGTCGTCGTCGTGGGCGCCGGGCTCGCGGGCCTGGCGTGCGCGCTGCACCTGGCCGGTGCGGGCCGTTCGGTCACGGTGGTGGAGCGGGAGCCGCTGCCGGGCGGGCGCGCGGGCCTGCTGGAGCTGGACGGCTACCGGGTGGACACCGGTCCGACGGTGCTGACCATGCCGGAGCTGGTGGACGAGGCGCTGGCCGCGGTGGGTTCCTCGCTGGCCGAGCGGCTGGAGCTGATCCCGCTGCACCCGGCGTACCGGGCGCGGTTCGCGGACGGCTCGGCGCTGGACGTGCACACCGACGGCGCGGCGATGGAGCAGGAGGTGCGCCGGTTCGCGGGCCCGGCCGAGGCTGCCGGGTACCGGCGGCTGCGGCACTGGCTCACCGAGGTGCACCGGGCCGAGATGGGCCGGTTCATCGACGCGAACTTCGACTCGCCGCTGGACCTGGTCGGGCCGGAGCTGGGCAGGCTGGCCGTGCTGGGCGGTTTCGGCCGGCTCGGCCCGGCCATCGGGAGCTTCCTGCGCGACGAGCGGCTGCGGCGGGTGTTCTCGTTCCAAGCGCTGTACGCGGGGCTGGATCCGCGGCGGGCGCTGGCGCTGTACGCGGTGATCTCGTACATGGACACGGTCGGCGGCGTGTGGTTCCCGCGCGGCGGCATGCACGCGCTGCCGACCGCGCTGGCGGACGCCGCGGCCGCGGCCGGGGTCCGGTTCCGCTACGGCGCCGAGGTGCGGCGGCTGGAGCGGCGCGGCGACCGGGTGGTGGCGGTGCACGCCGGGCAGGAGCGGATCCCGGCGGACGCGGTGGTGCTCACCCCGGACCTGCCGGTGGTGCACCGGCTGCTCGGCGGGCGGCAGCGGCGGCGGTTGCGCTGGTCGCCGTCGGCGGTGGTGGTGCACGCGGGGACGACGCGTTCCTGGCCGGGGACCGAGCACCACACGATCTCGTTCGGCGCGGCCTGGGAGCGCACCTTCACCGAGATCATCCGGGACGGCCGGTTGATGAGCGATCCGTCGCTGCTGGTGACGCGGCCGACGGCGAGCGATCCGGGGCTGGCCCCGGCGGGCCGCGAGCTGCACTACGTGCTGGCCCCGTGCCCCAACCTGCGCACCGCCGGGTTCGACTGGGAGCGGATCGGCCCGGCCTACCGGGACGAGCTGTTCGCGGTGCTGGAGGCGCGGGGCTTCGACGGGTTCGCCGAGTCCGTCGAGGTGCAGCGCGTCGTCACGCCCGCCGGGTGGGCGGCGCAGGGACACGCGGCGGGCACCCCGTTCTCGGCGGCGCACACCTTCGCCCAGACCGGGCCGTTCCGGCCGCGGAACCTGCTGCGCGATCCGGAGAACGTGGTGCTGGCCGGGTCGGGGACGACGCCGGGGGTGGGGGTGCCGCCGGTGCTGATCTCCGGGAAGCTGGCCGCGCGGCGGATCACCGGTTGATCTCGGCGGCTCCCGCCGTGCATTCCGCGTGATTCCCGCGAATTCCGCTCTAACGCCCGCCGATTCGCGGTGCGGAATTCCGGCGCGCCGATTCGGCGGCGCATCACCGGGCGTACTGCGGCCGCAGCGCGTGCCGTGCGCGGAGCGGGCGGGCCGCGGTGAGCGTCCGCGGCAACCGGCCCCACCACGGCCGGGTGACCAATGCGCCGAGCAGCGCGCCGGAGGCGTTGAGCAGCACGTCGTCGGCCGACACCACCCGCCCGGTGAGCACGGTGTACTGCAGGAACTCGATGCCGCAGGTGACCGCCAGCGCACCGGCCGCGATCCGGCCCCAACCGCCGAACCAGGATACCCGCACCGGCACCAGCGCACCGAACGGCGCCAGCAGCAGCAGGTTCCCCACCAGCTGCAACCACGGCAGCAGGTCCCCGGGCGAGGCCTGCAGCGCCGCCCCCAGGTCGGTTCCGGGCACCAGCCGCACCGCGACGCCCGCAGGAGCCGGTTGCGGCGCCGCCACCAGGTAGCCGACGAGGAAGAGCGAGTACAGCAGCACCGCGTCCACGGCGGAGACCAGCAGCGCGGGGACGACGGTGAACCTGCGACTGCGCACGACCACCGCGAACAGGGCGGCGGAGATGGTGAGCAGCAGGTACGAGGACGCTGCCGGGATCAAAGCGCTCCAGACCGTGGTGAACGGGCGCAACTGCTTGCCTGCCTCCTCTTTCCGGGCGCGCCCGATCGCCGCGGCTGCACGGGAGCGGGCGCGGCGATGCGATCCGAGTTCTCCACCATGAGAACATCCGAATGTGAAATCACGTTTCAATCACGGGGCCCATCAGGTGAACGAACTCCAGGGCCCTCCGACGTGTTCCACCGCGGAGCCCTCGCGCTGCCCTGCGAGAACGACGATGCCGGGCCGCTCGTGGGAGCGACCCGGCATCGGAGTGGAACGGGTGTCGGCTGTGGTCGATCTCTCCGGACGCCGACGGTCCGGAACGCGCGGGGGCCGGTGGCGCCCGCGGCGGCGGCCTAGAAGCCCATCGCCTGCGCCCTCCGCTTCACCTCGCGACCGCGGTCGCCGCGCAGCGCCTCGATGGGCGTGCCGGGGAGCGAATCGTCGGGGGTGAACAGCCAGGTGAGGATCTCGTCCTCGTTGTAGCCGTTGTCGCGGAGCAGGGTGATCGTGCCACCCAGCCCCTTCACCACCGCGGTCTCGGTGAGGAACGCGGCGGGGACGACGAGGATGCCGTCGCGACGCATGGCGAGCAGGTGGCCGTCACGGATCAGCTGGTGCACCCGGGTCACCACCAGGCCCAGACGTTCTGCGACGTCGGGCAGCGGTGTCATCTCCACATCTGGAGCAAGCACATCCGGGGCAGCGGGGATAGCACTCACCCCGAACACGATGCCACAACGGCCCATCGGGAGCGTGCCCCGGAAGGGTCATCATCGATCCGGTGACCGGCGCGGCGCGCCGTAGCCCACCGGGCGGAGGCGCGGTCCGCGAGCCCTGGAACAATCGTCGCAGGCAAGCGGACATCCCTGCGGTTGGCGGACACACCATGACTCCTGGAACACGACCCGGCGGCGGCTCGGAGCTCGTCGGAGCCATGCTGGAGCGCCGCTACCGGGTGGATTCGGTGATCGCGCGCGGCGGCATGTCCGTCGTCTACCGCGGGCTGGACACCCGGCTGGACCGGCCGGTCGCGCTCAAGGTGATGGACTCGCACTACTCGGCGAACCCGTCGTTCGTGGAGCGCTTCGAGCTGGAGGCGCGGTCCGCCGCCCGGCTGCACCACCCGTCCGTCGTCGCCGTCTACGACCAGGGCGTGGACCGGGAGGTCGACGGCGACCGGGTGTACCTGGTGATGCAGCTCGTGGAGGGCTGCACGCTGCGCGAAGTGCTGCTGGAGCAGGGCGTGCTGCCGCTGCCGATGGCCGTGAGCGTGCTGCGCCCGACGCTCTCGGCGCTGGCCGCCGCGCACCACGCGGGCATGGTGCACCGCGACATCAAACCGGAGAACGTGCTGGTCGGGCTGGACGGTTCGGTGCGGGTCGCCGACTTCGGCCTGGTGCGGGCGACCGCATCGGCGGGCAGCACCACCGGCAACGTCGTCCTCGGCACCGTCGCCTACCTGTCCCCGGAGCAGGTCACGACCGGGGACGCGGACGCGCGCACCGACGTGTACTCGGCGGGCGTGGTGCTCTACGAGCTGCTGACCGGGCGCCCGCCGTTCGCCGGGGACACCGCGCTGTCGGTGGCCTACCAGCACGTGAACGCCGACGTCCCGCCGCCGAGCGAGATCACCCCGGAGCTGCCGCCCGCGATCGACGACCTGGTGCTGCGCGCCACCCGGCGCGACCCGGCGGGCCGCCCGGACGACGCCGCGGCGTTCCTGCGCGAGCTGGAGCGGATCAGCGCGGAGCTGGGGCTGCGCCCGGTACCGGTCCCGGTGCCGGTGTCCGAGCAGCGCACCGAGATGGTCTCGGCCGACCCGGGCGGGCCGCCGACCGAGCGGATCGCCCCGATCACCGAGGCCTCGGTGCCCGACGCCTACGGCCCCTCCGGCGGGCCGCGCGGGACCCGCGCCATGCCGCGGCCACCCGAACCCGAGGAGACCACGCACGAGATCGCGGCGGTGCGCCCGTCGCCCGCCGAGCGGCACGAGCAGGAGCGCAGGCGCGGCGGCCGCCGGTTCGCGCTGATCACGCTGGCGATCCTGGTGGTCGCGGGCCTGCTCGGCGGCACCGCCTGGTGGATGGGCAGCGGCCGCTACATCCAGGTGCCGCGGGTCGTCGGCGAAACCGAGGAGGTCGCCCAGCAGGTGCTGCGCGGCGCCGACCTCAGCGCCGAGATCACCCGGCAGCTCGACGACGAGGTGCCCGCGGGCACCGTCATCAGCTCCTCGCCGAAGCAGGGCGCGCGGATCCTCAGCGGGCAGTCGGTGGACCTGGTGGTGTCGCTGGGCAGGCCGAAGGTGCCGGACATCGCCAAGGGCACCGAGCTGGAGCAGGCGGAGCAGGCGCTGCGCGACGCGTCGCTGCGCCCCGAGCGGGACTCCTCCGCCGACCAGTACGACACCGAGGTCCCGGAAGGCGCCGTGCTCAGCGTCGACCCCGGCCCGGGCACCGAGCTGCCGATCAGCTCGACGGTGCGGATCGTGGTCAGCAAGGGCCCGCCGCCGGTGCCGGTGCCGGACGTGACCGGGGCGAGCAAGGACGAGGCGTTCGCCGCGCTCGCCGCCGCCGGGTTCGAACCGTACGAGGCGGGCAGGCAGTTCGACTCCAACGTCGAGGGCGACCACGTGATCACCACCGATCCGGCGCCGGAGACGGTCGTGAAGCTCTCCGGCAAGCCCCGGGTGGGCGTGGTGCTGTCGAACGCGGTGACCGTGCCCGACCTCAACGGCAAGCGCACCGAGGACGCGAAGCAGGAGCTGGCGGCACTGGGCCTGACGCTGGAGGTGCACTCGTTCTTCGAGCGCCCCGACAGCCTGATCCTGGGCCAGCTGCCGCTCGCGGGGAGCAAGGTGGAGCCGGGCTCGACGGTCGGCGTCACCGCGCTGTGACCCGGATTCGACCGCGCGTGCACCGGCGCCCGGTTGATCACGAAGTGGTCACCGGGGCCCGGTCCCGCCCGGCGGCGGATCACCGTGTGGAAACATGGAGCGCACGATGCCCCCGAGTCCGACCACCCGACCGGGCGCCGCGGCCGAGGCCCACCGGGCCCGACGCGGTGCCGGATCCCCAGCCCCGAGCACTGATCGCCCCACCGGCGAGGCAGCGCGCGACCTGAGCGCCCGCGGCGGCCGATTACCGCTGCGGACCATCGCCCTCGGGACGATCGGTTCGCTGCTGCTGCTGGCCGGTTCGTTCGGCGGCGCGGGCGTGCTCGTGCACGATCCGATCCTCGGCTCCGGTCCGCTGTCGGCGATGCGCTACGGCCACGGCCGGGATCTCGCGCTGGCCGTGCTCTACACCGGTTTCGGGGTGCTGGTCTGGGCGTGGGTGCGGCTGGGCCGCGGGGTGCTGGCGAAGCTGGTGGATTCCCGGGGCGTGCTGGCGGCGACGGCCGCGTGGATCCTGCCGATGCTGATCACGCCGCCGCTGTTCACCAGGGACGTCTACAGCTACCTGGGCCAAGGGCTGCTCGCGCTGCACGGCATCGACCCCTACGCGGTGGGGCCCTCGACGCTGACCGGGCCGATCCCGGACAACGTGCACCCGACGTGGCAGACCACCCCGGCCCCGTACGGGCCGCTGTTCATGGGCATCGCCAAGGGCGTGATCCTGATCGCCGGCGACGGCATGATCTCGAGTGTCATCGTGATGCGCCTGGTGCTGCTCTGCGGCCTGGTCATGTTGATCTTCGCATTGCCGGGTCTGGTCCGCGAACTCGGGGGCCGGTTGCCGGTCGCGCTGTGGCTCGTCGCCGCCAGCCCGATGACGGTCGTGCACCTGGTCGGCGGCCCGCACAACGACATGCTCATGATCGGCCTGCTGGCGATGGGCGCGCTGCTCGTGCTGCGCGGCCGGCACGCGGGCGGGATCGCGCTGGTCACGCTGGCCATGGCGATCAAGGCGACCGCCGGGGTGGCGCTGCCGTTCCTGGTGTGGATCTGGGCGGCGCGGCTGCCGGGCAACCGCTGGCAGCAGCTGCTGCGGGCGGGCACCGCCTCGGTCGCGATCTTCGTGCCCGTGTTCGCCGCCTGCATGGCGCTGGCCAAGGTCGGGTTCGGCTGGCTGCCCGCGCTCTCCGCGCCCGGCATGATCGTGAACTACCTGTCCGCGCCGACCGGCATCGGCCAGGCCGTGCACAGCCTGGTGTCGCTGTTCGTCGAGGTGGACCGCGGGCCGTTCGTCGAGGTCGGCCGCACGCTCGGCTCGCTGGCGCTGGCCGGGGTGCTGGTCTGGCAGTGGTGGCGCGCGCAGGAAGGCGGCACCACCGCGGTGCGCCGGGCCGCGATCGCGCTGCTCGCCGCCGCGCTGCTCTCGCCCGTGGTGCTGCCGTGGTACCTGACCTGGGGGTTGGCGTTGGGCTGCGCGCTGCGGTGGACGCCGCGGGCGCTGTCCTACGTGGTGGGCTCCTCGGTGGTGCTGGTGCTGGCCTACTACCCGGACGGCGAGCAGGCGATGTACAACTGGCCGTTCGTCGCGGTCGGGGTCGGCGCCGCGGTGCTCGCCGGGCTGTCGCTGGTGCGGTTCGACCCGCTGGGGCTGAACCGCTTCCGGCGTGGGTCCGGGCCGGCGGACCCGCCGGAGCAGGACCGCGCGGACCGGGAAGCGGGCCGTGGCCGGACCGCGCAGGTGACCCAGGTGGACGTGATCGCGCCGCCCGAGCGCCGCTCCCCCGCCGCGGACTCCACGCCCTAGCCGCACCCCCGGGCTCCGGGCGTCGTGGTGAGCGCGGCAGGGCCTGCGACGGCTCCGCCGTCAACGCGGCGGTGAACGGCCCGTTCGCGGGTGCGGGCCGCTGGGCCGTCCACCCGGTGGGCCCGCGTGCGCGGACCCCGTGTCCGCCGCCGCCCGGCCGGACGGGGGTGGGCCGGGCGGTGGCGGAAGCCGTCACTGGGAGGGCAGGACCAGCGTCTTCAGACCGGTGCCGGTGCGGAACTCCTCCAGCGCGGCGGCGTAGTCGTCCAGGCCCGCGGTGTTCGTGATCAGTGCGTCCGAGTCGATCGCCCCCGCGACCAGCAGGTCCCGCGCGCGGTCGAAGCTGTTGTGCACCGCCATCGAACCGACGATGGTGATCTCCTCGTTGTAGACCTTGAACGGGGAGAAGTTCGCGGTCTTCGCCGCGTCCGCGACGCCGAACTGCAGGAACGTGCCCGCCTTGCGGACCCGGCCCAGCCCGTCCTCGATGGCGGCGATGACGCCGGTGGCGTCCACCACCAGGTCCCAGCCCTCGGCCGCCTCGTCCAGCGCGGAGGCGTCGGTGGCGATCGCGCTCACGCCCATCGACTCGGCCACCGCGAGCCGGTCCTGCCTGCGGTCCACGACCGACAGGCTGCGCACCCCGGCGCGCTTGAGCAGCTGCGCCAGCAGCAGCCCCATCGTGCCCGCGCCGTAGATCAGCACGTCGTCGGTGAGGTCGTGCGGAGCCTTGTCCAGCCCGTGCACCGCGCAGGACAGCGGCTCGATCAGCGCCGCCGCGGTGGGCGAGATGCCCTCCGGCAGCGGGTAGCACTTCTTGGCCTGCACCTGGACGTACTCGGCCGCACCACCGGGCGAGCTGATGCCGATCGCCTGCCACGGCTCGCACAGGTTGCCCTTGCCCTTGCGGCAGTACCGGCACTCCCCGCAGGGCAGCGACGGGTCCACCGCCACGGCGTCGCCCTCGGCGAGGCGGGTGACCTCGCTGCCCACCGCGACCACCCGGCCGGCCAGCTCGTGGCCCGGGGTGATCGGGTAGTTCACCACCGGGATCTCCCCGTCCACCAGGTGGAGGTCGGTGCCGCAGAGCCCGCAGGCATCCACCGCCACCACGACATCGTTCGGGCCCGGGGTGGGATCGGGCACCGTGGTGACCGTGATCTGACCGGGTCCTTCGACGACGACCGCACGCATGCCGGCCATCCTTTCCTCTCGCCTCTCCCCGAACGGGCGGGCGCGCCCGTTCGCTCCTTGCACCGAGGTACCCACCCCGCTTCCCGACCAGGCCGGGAGACCGGGGCCGCACCTCCGCCGGATCGCGATCCGGCGGTCATGCCGGAGCGGGCCGAGGTGGCACCTGCCGCCTCGCCCCGCTCCTGCGGCCACCGCGGCGCCCGGTCCCGGGTGCCGCGGTGGCCGTCTGGCGGGTGACCGGGGGGGGACCGGGGCGGTGACGGGGGGGGGGCCCCGGGCCGCCCCCCCCCCCGCGGGGGGGGGGCCCCGGGGGGGCGGGGGGGGGGGGGGGGGGGGGGCCCGTCTGCCGGTTCACCGGAGGTGAACCGGTCCGATCACTTGAGGGCGCCCATGGACAGCCCGCGCACCAGCTGGCGCTGCGCGATCCAGCCGACGATGACGACCGGCAGCACCGCCAGCGTCGCCGCCGCCGACAACCGCGCCCAGTACAGGCCTTCGCTGGTGATGAAGCCGACCAGGAACACCGGCACCGTGGGTGCGTTGATCGCGGTCAGGTTCACCGCGAAGAAGAACTCGTTCCAGGCGAAGATCGCGCAGATCAGCGCGGTCGCGGCGATGCCGGGGGCCACCATCGGCAGCAGCACCCGGGTGAGTTCGGTGCGCAGCCCGGCACCGTCCACCTTCGCCGCCTCCAGCACCTCGGAGGGCACCTCCTGGAAGAACGAGCGCATCATCCACACCGCGATCGGCAGGTTCATGCCCGTGTAGAGCAGGACCAGCGACCAGACGTTGTCCAGCAGGTGCATGTTCTGCGCGGCCACGAAGATCGGCACGATCGCCGCGACCACCGGCAGCATCTTGGTGGAGATGAAGAAGAACAGCGCGTCCTTGGTGCCCTTCACCGGCCGGATGGACAGCGCGTAGGCCGCGGGCACGGCCAGCACCACCACCAGCAGGCACGAGATCACCGTGGCGATCAGCGAGTTCAGCAGGTACGGCCCGAGACCCCCGTCGAACACCAGCCGGTACTGGTCCAGCGTCGGGGTGAACAGGAACTTCGGGTCGTCGGTGTAGGCGTCGGCCTCCTGCTTGAACGACGTCAGCACCATCCAGAACACCGGGAACACGAACACGATCCCCAGCGCCCAGGCGATGATCGTCAGTGCGGTCCCTCCCGCCGTGCGGCGCTTCATTCCGAAACCTCCTTGCCGGAAATGGCGGTGAAGATCGCGCGCAACGCGAAGGTGGCCACGATGATGGTCAGGATCACGACCACGACGCCGAGCGCGGCCGCCTGGCCGACGTCGAAGCCCTGGAAGACCCGCTGGTAGAGGTAGTACGGCAGGTTGGTGGTGGCGATGCCGGGACCGCCCTGGGTCATCATGAAGATCTCGTCGAACGTGTTGACCACGTAGATCGAGCCCAGCAGCCCGGCCAGCTGGATGTAGCGGCGCAGGAACGGCAGCGTCATGAAGCGGAACGTCTGCCAGTGCGTGGCGCCGTCCATCTTGGCGGCCTCCAGCACGTCGCGCGGCTGGCTCTGCAGCCCGGCGAGCACGATCAGCATCATGAACGGCGTCCAGCGCCACACCAGCGCGGCCAGCACCGACACCATCGGGTGCTCCCCGACCCAGTCGACGCCGCCCAGCCCGATCGGGCTGAGCACCGCGTCCACCAGCCCGTAGGTGGGGTTGAGCATGCTCGTCTTCCACAGCAGCGCCGAGGCGACCGGCATGATCAGGAACGGGGTGATGAGCATGGTGCGCACCACGCCGCGCCCGAAGAACGGCCGGTCCAGCAGCAGCGCCAGCCCGACGCCCAGCGCCAGCGACACCAGCACGCAGCCGACGGTGATCACGACGGTGTTCAGCGCGGCCGTGTAGAACTCGCTGTCGGTGAAGACGTCCACGTAGTTCGACAGGCCGATGAAGCCCCACGAACCGGGGTTGAGCAGGTTCCACGAGTGCAACGAGTAGAAGATCGTCGCGAGGAACGGGGCCTGCGTGATGATGATCGTGAAGATCAGCGCGGGCAGCAACGGTCCCCGGCGGGACCACTTCTCCTTGCGGCTGAGGGTCGCGCCCTTGGCCGCGGTCATCTCCGCAGTGCTCATGGCCGGTAGTTCTCCCCCACGGTGTCGGCGTAGCGCTGCGCCTGCTCCAGCGCTTCGTCAGCGGTCTTGCTCCCGGCGATGGCCGCGGACATCTGCTGGCTCACGCGGGTGCCGAGGTCGACGAACTCGGGGATGCGCACGAACTGCAGGCCCTGGTAGGGCGTGGGCTGGGAGCTCGGGGTGGTCTGGTCGACGCGGCTGATGCCGTGCAGCGTCTGCTGCCCGAACGCCGCGGCGGCCTTCTCGTACTCCGGCATCTCGTAGGTGGACTGGCGGCTGCCCGGGGGCAGGTTCTGCCAGCCGAGCCGCTCGCCGACGGTCCGCAGGTACTGCTTGGAGGTGGACCAGGCGATGAAGTCGAACGCCTCGTCGGGCATCTCGGTCGTCTTCGGCACGCCCAGCGCCCAGGTGTAGAGCCAGCTGGCGGGCTTGCCGCCGGGGCCGGTGGGCGCGTTCGCGTAGCCGATCTTGCCGGAGACGGTGCTCTCCTTCGGGTCCTCCAGCGTGCCCGCCGAGGACGTCGAGTCGAACATCATCGCCGCGTTGCCCTGGCCGAACTCGGTGAGGCATTCGGTGAAGCCGCTGCTGGAGGCGCCGGACTCGCCGTGGTCGCGCACCAGGTCCACGTAGAAGTTCACCGCCTCGCGCACCTCGGGCGAGGTGAGCTGCGCGTTCCAGTCCTCGTCGAACCAGCGCCCGCCGAAGGAGTTGATCATGGTGTTGAGGGGCGCCATCACCTCGCCCCACCCGGGCAGGCCGCGCAGGCAGATCCCGGCGCGACCGCCGGGGCCGCCGTCGAGCTTCGCCGCCATGTCCGCGACCTGCTGCCAGGTCGGGTTCTCCGGCATCGTCAGCCCGGCCTCGGCGAACAGGTCCTTGCGGTAGTTCAGCAGCGCCGTCTCGCCGTAGAACGGGGCCGCGTACATGTGGCCCTGGTACGACAGCGAGTCCTTGATGGACGGGATGAAGTCGTCCTTGTCGTAGCCCGGAGTCGCGTCCATCCGCGGATCCAGGTCGTGCAGCCAGCCGTTCGCCGCCCAGATCGGCGTCTCGTAGTTGCTGACCATCACCACGTCGAACTGGCCGCTCCCGGTGGCCACCGACTGGGTGATCTTGTCCCGCGCCTGGTTCTCCGGCAGCGAGATGAACCGCACCCGCACGTCGGGGTGCTGCGCCTCGAACTCCCCGACCAGGTCCTGCATGTCCTCCATCTGCGGGTTCGACACCACCGCCACCCGCAGCACCCGGCGCCCGTCGCCGGACCCGATCGCTCCCGCTCCCGCGCAACTCGCGGTGAGCAGCACCGCCGCCGCCATGGCGACCAGCGACCACCATTTCCTGCCGAAATTCATCGGCATCCCTTTCTGCCGTTGCTCACGCTCGCACCACGCGCGGGCCGATCGCCTCGATGTCCTCGGCGATGCCCTGGTCCAGCCCGGTATCGGTGACCAGCACGTCGACCTCGGAGAGTTCGCCGTACCGGTGCAGGGAAACCGGGCCGATCTTGCTGTGGTCCGCGAGCAGGACCCGTCGTCGCGCCCCGCGCAACATCAGTGTTTTGATCTCAGCGGAATTCTGGTCCGGAGTGGTGAGGCCCCGATGCAGGGAAACCCCGTCGGTGCCCAGGAAGGCGACATCGGCGAACACCTCTCGCCACCGTTGCGCCGCCCAGGTCCCGACACCTCCGTTGGTGGTCACGCGCACGCGTCCGCCCGGGGTGAGCACCGACAGGTTGGGCCGCGCCGCCAACGAGACGGCGATGCTCAAGCTGTCCGTGATCACCGTGAGCGGGCGGTCGGCCGGCAGCAGTTCCGCGAACCGGGCACACGTGGTGCCGGATTCGATGAGGATGGCGCCTTCGGCAGGCAGTTCGGCGAGAGCGGCCCGCGCGATGCGGGTCTTCTCGGCGACCATCACGTTCTCTCGGGCGGACAGCTGCGGATCGAAACTCCACCGCTCCACCGGGATAGCACCCCCGTGCACGCGGTGCAGGAGTCCGTGCTCTTCCAGCACGGTCAGGTCGCGCCTGATCGTCTCCGGGGTCACTTGCAGCTCCCCCGCGAGTCCGGTCACGTCGACGCGGCCCTCCTGCCTCGCACGCTCGACGATGAGCTGCTGGCGTTCACGCGCGTACACCCTGGTCGGCCTCCGGTCTCGACCCGACTCCGATGCCCGAATCGGTCCGCTTTCATCTGACCGAGTTTGTTTACCGGTGTTCGCAGTCACCGTCAAGGGTGCACGACCAGCAATAGGACCAGCGTCCGCCCCGATCAGCCCAAGGTGAATTCGGAGCGTGACCACAGGAATACGCGCAGAAGCAAAAGGAGTCGGAAGCAGACGGCGGCAGCGACCATCTGGCCCAGGATGTGCGGCAACGGCACCACAGGACCGCGCGGAACCGTGGTCTCGGAACCGATGAAGATCCCATTCGAGCAACGATCGACCGGAGATCGCCGGTCACGGTCCCGTCGGCGGCCGGAACGCGAACGGGCCGGGGTGGTCGCCCACCCCGGCCCGCCGGTCCTCGCGGCCCGCCGCGCGCGTCAGCTGCGCAGCATCTCCGCGACGAGGAACGCCAGCTCCAGCGACTGCTGGGTGTTCAGCCGCGGGTCGCAGGCCGTCTCGTACCGGCCGGCCAGGTCGGTGTCCGAGATGTCCTGGGCGCCGCCGAGGCACTCGGTGACGTCCTCGCCGGTCAGCTCGATGTGGATGCCGCCCGGGTGGGTGCCCATCCGGTGGTGCACCTCGAAGAAGCCCTGCACCTCGTCGACGACGCGGTCGAAGTGGCGGGTCTTGTAGCCGGTGCTCGACTCGTGGGTGTTGCCGTGCATCGGGTCGCACTGCCACACCACCTGGTGGCCGGTGGCGCTGACCTTCTCCACGATCGCGGGCAGCACGTCGCGCACCTTGCCGTTGCCCATCCGGCTGATCAGCGTCAGGCGGCCGGGCTCGCTGTTCGGGTCGAGCCGCTCCACGTACTCCACGGCCATCTCCGGCGTGGTGGACGGGCCGATCTTCAGGCCGATCGGGTTCGCGATCTGCTCGGCGAAGGCCACGTGCGCGTGGTCGAGCTGACGGGTGCGGTCCCCGATCCACAGGAAGTGCCCGGACAGGTCGTAGAGCCGCGGCGAGCTCTGCGAGCCGTCCAGCCGCAGCATCGCCCGCTCGTAGTCCAGGACCAGCGCCTCGTGGCTCGCGTACAGGTCGACCGCGTGCAGGCTGGTGTCGTCCACCCCGCAGGCCGCCATGAAGCGCAGCCCGCGGTCGATCTCGGCGGCGACGGACTCGTAGCGCTCGCCCGCGGGCGAGTTGAGCACGAAGTCCTTGTTCCAGTCGTGCACCTTCGTCAGCGCGGCCATGCCGCCGCTGGTCAGCGCGCGGGACAGGTTCATCGCGGCGCTGGCGTTGGCGTAGGCGCGGATCAGCCGGGACGGGTCGTGCCTGCGGGCCTCCTCGGTGGCGACCAGCGAGTTGACCATGTCACCGCGGTAGCTGGGCAGTCCGAGCGCGTCGGTGCCGCTGGAGCGCGGCTTGGCGTACTGCCCGGCGAGCCTGCCGAGCTTGACCACCGGCATGCTCGCGCCGTAGGTGAGCACGACCGCCATCTGCAGCAGGGTGCGGATGTTGCCGCGGATGTGCGGCTCGGTGTTGTCCGCGAAGGTCTCCGCGCAGTCCCCGCCTTGCAGCAGGAACGCCTCGCCGCGGGCGACGGCGGCGAGTTGTCCGCGCAGCCGATCCACCTCGGAGGGCACGGTCACCGGCGGCACGCTCTCCAGCACCTTGCGGACCTTCGCGACCTGTTCCTCGGGCCACTCGGGCTGCTGTGCGGCGGGCAGCTTCAGCGCCTCGTCCAGGCGGGCGCGCATCTCAGGGGGCAGCGGAGGAAGTTCCGGAAGTTCATCGACCGGAACATCGACGGTCCAATTCACATTTGCCAGGATAGGCCGTGCTGGCCAGTGCATTTCACCTGGGAGAGACGGAGCGCACGCCGGGCGAATCGATTCACCCGCTCGGCCGCCCGGGACGACCGCCCGGGACGCGCGGACGCCGCCCCACCCGGTGGGCGGGACGGCGCCGGAACGATCACCGCGTCAGCCGAACAGCACCTCGGCCTCGGCGTAGCGGGACAGCGGAACGGTCTTCAGCTTCGCCGTCGCCTCCCCCAGCGGGACCCGCACGATGTCGGTGCCGCGCAGCGCCACCATCTTGCCGAAGGCGCCCTCGCTGACCGCGTCCACCGCGTGCAGCCCGAAGCGGGTCGCCAGCACCCGGTCGTAGGCGGTCGGCGTGCCGCCGCGCTGGGTGTGGCCGAGCACGACCGCGCGGGATTCCTTGCCGGTGCGCCGGGCCAGCTCGTCGGCCAGCCAGGTGCCGACACCGCCGAGGCGCACGTGGCCGAACGCGTCGGTCTCCCCGGTCAGCAGCACCTCCTGGCCGTCCTGCGGGACGGATCCCTCGGCGACCACGATGATCGGCGCGTACTGCCGCTCGAAGCGCTGCTGCACCCACTCGCAGACCTGGTCCACGCTGAACGGCTTCTCCGGCCCGAGGATCACGTTCGCGCCGCCGGCCAGCCCGGAGTGCAGCGCGATCCAGCCCGCGTGCCGCCCCATCACCTCCACCACCAGCGCCCGGTGGTGCGATTCGGCGGTGGTGCGCAGCCGGTCGATCGCCTCGGTGGCGATGTGCACGGCGGTGTCGAAGCCGAACGTGTAGTCGGTGGCGTCGAGGTCGTTGTCGATCGTCTTCGGCACGCCCACCACCGGCACGCCGTCCTGGTTGAGCCGCTCGGCGACGCCGAGGGTGTCCTCGCCGCCGATCGCGATCAGCGCGTCCACCCCGTGCTCGGCGAGGGTCCGCTTGATCTTCTCGACGCCGTCCTGCTCCTGGTACGGGTTGGTGCGCGAGGAACCGAGGATGGTGCCGCCGCGGGCGAGGACGTCCTCGACCTGCTCCAGCCCGAGCGGCATCGTGAGCCCGTCCATCGGCCCCCGCCAGCCGCTGCGGAACCCGACGATCTCGTGCCCGTGCACCGCGATCCCCTTGCGGGTGACCGCGCGCAGCACCGCGTTCAACCCCGGGCAGTCGCCACCGCCGGTCAACACTCCGATACGCGTTCCAGCCGGCATCGTCGCCGCCTCCCTTGATCCGCTCCATGAGTGATCTGGATCTCGTGGGGAGCCTGTCACGCCCTGTATCGGTGCAGCAAGTACTCCGACCGGGCGACAAATCGGGCGCGAATGATGCGAAGATCGGCGAAGTACCTGGTCAGCGAGGACGGGCGCTCACAGCGGGAACCCGCGCTTGCGCTGCACCTCCTCGATCACCTTCCACCGGGTGAGGTTGTGCCGGGCGTCGGCGAGGGCGTCGTGCGCGTTCGCCGGCGCGGAGGGCAGCCGCGGCTTGCCGACGTCCTCCCAGCGCTGCCGCAGGTCCCGGGTGAACTTGGGGACCTTCGGCGGCAGGGCGGGCATCGCGCCCCACAGCTGCGCCAGCGCCACGTGGTCGTAGGAGGCCAGCCAGGCCCACAGCTCCACGTCCTGATCGCGCGCGGTCAGGAACTCGTAGAGGTCGTCCCGGATCCGGCTGCGCGAGCGCCACGCCCGGTCCGCGGGCGGCGGCAGCTGCGGCAGCACGTTGCGGCGCACCCACTGCCCCGCCTTGGACTCGTCGAACTCGGTGGACACGGCGTAGAACTCGCGGCCGGTCTCGTCCACCACCCCGATCGAGACCAGGTCGATGGTCTGGCCGTCCTCGATGAACTCACAGTCGTAGAAGAACCGCACCGGTCCAGCGTAAGGACGGCGCCCACCGGTCAGGACCGGCCCCGGGGACCGTCGCCCGATGAGCGGTGTGCTGGGCCGCCGACGTCCTCGGCGGTCTTCCGCCCGAGGACGGCGACTTCCGGGGGACCGGCCGGAGATCCGGCCCGGTGCGGGCGATCAGGGCCGGCGAGCCGGGCGCGGCAGGAGCGCGCGGCGGTCAGCCGGCCTGGGAGCGCGGCAGCCGGTCGGCGCCGCCGGGACCGTCCGGCCGGCCCTGCACGGTCCAGCCCGCGACGTGCTTGCCCTGCGCGGCCAGGTCGTCCTTGGCCTTCGCGGCGTAGACGTCCACGTACTCCTGGCCGGACAGCTCCATCAGCGCGTACATGATCTCGTCGGTGATCGAGCGCTCCACGAACCGGTCGCCCGCGAGCCCTTCGTAGCGGGAGAAGTCCAGCGGCTCGCCGACCTTCACCTTCACCTTGTGCGGGTACCACATCTTGGAGCCGATGGGGTTGACCTTGTCGGTGCCGAACATCGCGATCGGGATGACCGGCACGTCGGCCTCCAGCGCCATGCGTGCGACCCCGGTCTTGCCCTTGTAGAGCCGGCCGTCCGGGGAGCGGGTGCCCTCCGGGTAGACGCCGAGGAGCTTGCCCTCGCGCAGCAGCCGCACCCCGGTGTCCAGCGCGGCCTGCGCCGCGGCACCGCTGGAGCGGTCGATCGGCACCTGGCCGACGCCGGAGAAGAAGTACTTCTGCAGCTTGCCCTTGATCCCGGTGCCGGTGAAGTACTCCCGCTTGGCCAGGAACGTCACCCGGCGCGGCATCATCAGCGGCATGAAGAACGAGTCGGCGACCGCGACGTGGTTGCTGACCAGGATCGCCGCTCCGGACTCCGGCACGTGCTCGACGCCCTCCACCCGTGGACGGCAGAACAGCTTCATGAGCGGACCGAGCACGATGTGCTTCATCACCCAGTACAGCACGCGCCGCTGCCTTTCTGAACACCCGGAATGCCTCGTTCAAGGTTACGGAGCCCGGTCTGCCCGCACAATGCGACCCCGCCCGAGACGGATCACGCGCTTGGAGATCGCCCCGCGGAGGCCCCTCGCGTGCGACGATGTCCGGACAGCGGCGGATCGATGGCGGTAGGAGGCTGCGGTGCCCGTTCTTCCCGGCGCCGAACCGTTCGTGCACGACGGGTCCGACGAGATCGGCGTCCTGCTGTGCCACGGGTTCACCGGAACTCCGCAGAGCATGCGGGGCTGGGGTGAGCACCTGGCCGCCGATGGCTTCACGGTGCGCTGCCCGCGGCTGCCCGGGCACGGAACCCGCTGGCAGGACCTCAACCGCACCGGCTGGACCGACTGGTACGCGGCCGTGGAGCGGGAGCTCGCCGAGCTGACCGGGCGCTGCCGCTCGGTGTTCGTCTTCGGCATGTCGATGGGCGGCACGCTCACGTTGCGGCTCGCGCAGCAGCACCCGGAGCTGTCCGGGATCGTGCTGGTGAACCCGTCGGTGACCACGCTGCGCAAGGACGCGTTCCTGCTGCCCGCGCTGTCCCGGGTGCTGCCGTCGATCCCCGGCCTGGCCGGGGACATCGCGAAGCCGGGCGCCGTCGAGCTCGGCTACGACCGGACGCCGCTGCGCGCGGCCGCGAGCCTGCAGCGGTTGTGGCGGCTGGTCCGCCGCGACCTCGGGAAGGTGCGGCAGCCGGTGCTGCTGGCGCGCTCCGCCACCGATCACGTCGTCGAGCCGGTGAACTCGACGATCGTGCTGGAGGGCATCCGAAGCGGCGATGTCACCGAAGTCGTGCTGCGCGACAGCTACCACGTGGCGACCCTCGACCACGACGCCGCGTCGGTGTTCGCCGGTAGCGTCGAATTCGTCCGCAGGATCCACCGCGAGCGTGTCGAGGAACCCGCATGAGCACCCGCCATGAGAACGCCGACGGCCCGGAGGACATCGACGCCGCCTTCGCCGAGATCGTCGCAGGTCTCGAACAGGACGAGCCGATGGCGCGGTGGCCGGAGGAGCAGGACCGGAGCACCGAGGACGCGTCGCCGAAGCCCGCCGCGCCCGAGGCCGCGTCCGCGCCGCGGGACTGGACGCCGCCCGCCGACGCGCCCGACGAAGGGCACTACGAGCCGCCGGAACCGCCGCCGATGCCCCGGCCCGGGGTCGCCACGGTCGGCGGCATCCTGCTGGTCGTGCTGGGGATGACGCTGCTGCTGGTGCCCGGTCTCGTCGGCCTGGGTGCCACGGCGGCGCTGCCGATCGGGCTGGTCGCGGTGAGCGGCGGCATCGGCTGGCTGCTGTTCCGGATGCGCCGGACACCTCCCGCGGACCCCACCGACGACGGCGCCCAGCTCTGACCACGTGCGCCGGCGGGTCCGGCGAGCGGCCCGCTCACGCGCGGCGCCGCGAGGTGATCATCTGAGGTGCGTGGCGGTGGCGGCCACGTGCTCCCTGGCGAGGGTGGCGGCGCCGACGATGCCCGCTTCGTCGCCGCGCTTGGCGACCCGCACCTGGGCCAGCGGGCGGTGGCCGGTGCCGGTGAGCGCCGCGGCGTAGTGCCGCCGGGCCGCGGGCAGGAACAGGTGCGCCGAGCCGGACACGCCACCGGCGAGCACCACGACCTCCGGGTCGTAGACGTCGGCGACCAGCGCCAGCCCTTCGCCGAACCAGCGCGCGAGCTCGTCCACCGCGCGCGCCGCCACCGGATCGCCCTGCTCGGCGGCTTGGGCGACGCGTTCCCCGGTGATCTCGCCGGGGTCCTTGGCGGCTTCGGCGGCCAGCGGGGAGGACGGGTCCTCGGCGAGCAGTTCCAGCGCGGTCGCGGCCAGCGCGGTGCCGCTGCAGTAGCGCTCCCAGCAGCCCCGCTTCCCGCAGGGGCAGGCCCGTCCGCCGGGCACCAGCCGCAGGTGCCCCAGTTCGGGGGCGACGCCGTGCGCGCCGCGGAACACGTCGCCGTCCAGCACCAGCGCGCCGCCGATGCCGGTGCCGAGCGCGACGAGCGCCGCGACCTTCGCCCCGGCCGCCGCGCCGAAGCGCTGCTCGGCGATCGCGGCCGCGTTCGCGTCGTGCTCCAGCACCACCGGCAGCCGCACGCGGTCGGCGATGTTGTCCGCGACCGCGACGTGCCGCCACGGCAGGTGCGGGGCGAACCGCACCACCCGCCGGTCCTCGCTGACGAAGCCAGCCACGGCGAGCCCCACCCCGGCGACCGGGTACTGGTCGGCGAGGCACAGCACGGTGTCGGCGATCGCCGAGTCCAGTTCCGGGCCGGTGCCCGCGGACGGCACCCGCAGCGTGTCGAGCACGGTGCCCTGCGGGTCGACGACGCTGGCGCGCAGGCTGGTGCCGCCGACGTCCACCCCGACGGTCAGCACTCGGCACCTCCGCTCGCGGCTTGCGCGGCGGTCCGGCCGCGAACCCGCCGCACGTCGATGCGCTGCACCTTCGACGGCGCCGGTTCCGCCGGTTCGGGCGGCGGGGCCGCGGCTCCGGCCGGGCGGGGCTCGGCGGATTCGCGGAGCAGGTCCAGCAGCCCGGCGAGCTGGTCGGCGAGCCGGGAGGTCAGCTCGGGACGTTCGCCGCGCAGCAGGCTCGCGATCGCGCAGACCGGGCACCAGCCGCAGGACGGGCCGGCGCGGTCCTCGCGGACGCCGTCCCGCTCGCCGGGGGCCGGGCCGCCGGGAGCGGGGCCGCCGCCCGTGCCGAGGTCGTCGGTGCCCGCGTGCGCGGCGTGCTCGGCGCCGCCGAGTCCGCGCAGGTACTCCTCCGCGCGCCCCGCGGCCGCGTCGAGCAGCAGCCGGAACTCCTCGGCCATCCGGTCGCGGCCGGATCCGGTCGCCCGGGACTCGTCGGCGGAGCCCCCGGTACCGGCGCTCGTCGTGCCCGTCCCCGCGGCATCGGGTCGTTCACCGCGCATCTGGTCCACCACCTCCACTGCTCGGGTCCGCTCTCATCGCATCCACTGGCCGGGGTCCGGCCGGAACGACACGGTCAGCCCGTCGTCGGCGGCCACCGCGCCGGTCACGGCGCAGCGGCGCAGCACCGCGGGCAACGCGATCAGCCGCCGCCTGCCGTCGACGGTGACGGCGAGCTCGTCGCCGATCCGCGCGAGGTCCACCTCGGCGTCCTCGTGCAGCGGCAGGCCCAGCCGCAACGTGTACTCCGCGTCCAGCGATCGGCCACCGCCGCCGAGCTCCACCTCCGGTGCGCTCGCGGCGCCGGCCAGCGGATCGTCCTCCCCGTAGAGCTCGTCGGCGAGTTCCAGCAGCGCCGCCCCCACCGGTTCCGCCGCCCGGTGCAGCACCGCGCGCACCGGCAGGTCGGTCGCCGCCCGCACCTCGGCCAGCACATTCTCCTGCTCCCGGCGGCGGGTGCGCAGCCAGGTCGCCGCCTCGCCCCGGGCCGAGCCGGGGTGCGGCACCAGCCGGTTCGCCACCAGCCCGTCGACCCGGACCTGCTGCAGCGCCAGTGCGGTAAGCGTGCGCCGGGTCTCGGCAGCCACCACCGCTTCCGGGGTGAGCACCAGGCGCACCCCGGTCCGCGGCGAGAGCAGCATGGTCCGCAGCTCCAGCAGCCGGTCCGCGAGCCGCCCGAGCGCGTCGGCCACCCCGTCCCAGCGCTCCACGTTCTCGCTGCCCGCCACGCCCGCGAGCAGGCCGCGCACCACGCGCCGGTGCGCCGGGAACAGCCGTTCCAGGTAGCCGGACAGCGATTCGGGCAGCGCCAGCAGCCGCAGCGTCTCGGCGGTGGGGCCGCAGTCGACGACGACGGTGTCCCACATCCCGCCCGCGGCGAAGCGGTGCACCTCGGCGAGCGCGAGCAGGTCCTCGACCCCGGGCAGGTGGGTGAGCTCCTCGGCGTCGAGTTCGCCGACGCCGGCGCCGAGCAGCATCGTGCGCAGGTGTTCCCGCAGGTCCGCCCAGGCCCGGTCGAGCAGGTCGCGGGTCTGCACCTCGGCCGCGTGCAGCCGGGCGGTCCGCTGCCCGGCGCGGAGCTCGACCTCGGCGGGATCGGCGCTCAGCGCCGCGCCGAGGGAGTCGCCGAGGGAGTGCGCGGGATCGGTGGAGACCACCAGCACCTTCTGCCCGAGCTCGGCGAGGCGTGCGGCGGTCGCGGCGGCGAGGGTCGTCTTGCCGACGCCGCCTTTTCCGGTGAACAACAGGATGCGCAAGGGCGGTCTCTGGATCGGGTCGGGGCTGTTGCCGGGGCGGACCGACCGGTCGCCGAGCTGCCCGGCCACCGGAACGGCGGGTCACCGCGCCGAGGAGTGCTGCGGTGTGGATCTGGTGCGGCGCCGCCCGGGACACCGGTCACGACCGGGTGCGGATCTCCGGCGCCGCCGCGCCGCGGTGCTGGAGCGCCCGGGTCAGGAGCGGGCTTCGACCCGGCGCTTGAGCTCCTTCAGCGCCGTGTTCATGATCATTTTTTCGGCCTTGCGCTTGAACATGCCGATCATCGGGATCGCCAGGTCCACCGCGAGGCTGTAGGTCACCTCGGTGCCGCCGTCCTTCGGCGCGAGCCGGTAACTGCCCTGCTGCGCCTTCTGGACCTGCCCCTCGGACAGCGTCCAGCTCACCGACAGCCCGTCCTCGGCCCACTCGTAGACGTTGACGTAGGTGTCCTTGACCACCCCGGCGTCGAGCACGAAGCGCACCTTCTCGGCCTGCCCGGAGCCGGTGGTCGAGAGCACCTCGGTCTCCTTGACCGCTTCCACCCATTCCGGGTAGCTGGCGAAGTCCGAGATCACCGCCATGATCTCGGCCGCGGCTGCCTGGATCACGATGGACTGGGTGGACTGATCGACCATGCCCCGAAGATTACAGGTCCGCGCACGACCGGCGGGGCGGTGTCCGGCCGGCTCCACCGTTCGAGATCGTCACCAGCGGAGCACGTACGGTCGCTCGGTGCGCTGGAAGTGCCCGACGTTGACGCACTCGGTGCGCCCGACGCGGACCCGGGAGGCCAGCGGCTGGTGCACGTGCCCGAACAGCGACCAGCGCGGCCGGTCCCGGTGGATCCGTTCCAGCAGCGCCGCGGAGCCGTGCTCGGGGCGGCGGGCGATGACGTCGTAGACCAGTTCCGGAACCGCGGGCGGCAGGTGGCTGCACAGCACGTCGACCGGGTCGAGGGCGGCGACGGCGGCGTCGTACTCGTCCTCGGGGCGCAGGTACGGCACCCAGGCCGCGTCCCGGCGCAGCACGCCGCCCGGGGACAGCACGGTGCCGCCGACGAAGCCGAACCGCAGGCCGCCGATCTCGGCGTTGGTGCCGTCGACGAAGTGCACGCCGTCGCGGGCGAACTCGGGCCACAGCTCCGGCTCGTCCACGTTGCCCGCGATGGCGTAGGTCGGGGCGCTCATCGCGGCGAACAGGGTGGCGTACTGCTCGCGGACGGCTTCGCGCACGACGCGCTTGGGATCGTCCAGCGAGGCCCACAGCGAGCGCGCGTAGGCGCCGATCTCGGCACCGCGGTGGTTGCGGCGCAGCTCGGCGAAGTGCGCGACCTTCTCGGCTCCGAAGACCGCGCCGAGGATGCCGCGGCCGTGCTCGTGGTAGTCGACGAAGTCGATCAGGTCGCCGAGCACGACGAGCGCGTCGGCACCGTCACCGGCCCGTTTCAGGGCTTCGGCGTTGCCATGGACATCGGACACCACGTGCACGCGCACGATCTACTCCTCACCGCAGTTCTGCCGACCGGGTCGCGAGCGCGGACGCCGTTGTCCGCCGCACCGCCATGCTGCCGCGCCGCGCGGGATCGAACCAGCAGCGATCACCGTCCGGGACGGGTGCGACCGTTCCGTTCGGCGGCGCCGGGAGTGGTCCGCTCGGACGGTTCCGCGCGGCTTGGGCTGCTCCGGACGTGGTTAGCGGTGGCGCAGGACAGCCTGCCATGATCCTCACCACCGGCGGAAACGACTCGGGCGGGCACCGGTGCGCGGCGGATCCCGGCGTGGCAGGCTGCGGGCGGGAGCAGTAAACGAGTCGGGCTAGTTTCGTAATCAAGGTTCGGGACTACCGCTCGGTAACTATCAGCGTTAGGTTTGTGCGCACATTTCGCGTTCCATCGGAGGTTTCAAGGTGCGAGAGTTCAGCGTCCCCGCCACTGAGGCCGTGGCCGAAGACGAGAACCTCACCGACATGGTGTGGGCGAACGCGGAACGCTTCGGTGGCACCGTGAGCTTCCGCCGCCGGGTCGACGGCACCTGGATCGACGTCACCGCCGCCGAATTCGCCGCCCAGGTGCTCGCGGTCGCCAAAGGGCTGATCGCCGCCGGGCTGCAGCACGGCGACCGGGTCGGGCTGATGTCGCGCACCCGCTACGAGTGGACGCTGCTGGACTTCGCCATCTGGTCCGCCGGCTGCGTGACCGTGCCGGTGTACGAGACCTCCTCCGCCGACCAGGCCGAGTGGATCCTGAGCGACTCCGGCGCCCGCGCCGCGTTCGTCGAGACCGACGCGCACCGCGCCGAGATCGGCGACGTCGTCGCGAAGCTCCCCGCGCTCGAACACGTCTGGCAGATCGACGCCGACCGCGCGGCGGTCGACGAGCTCACCGCGCTCGGCGCCGACGTCAGCGACCAGGACGCCCACCAGCGCCGCCGCGAAGTCCGCGCCGACGAGCTCGCCACCCTCATCTACACCTCCGGCACTACCGGCCGCCCCAAGGGCTGCGAGCTCAGCCACCGCAACCTGCTCGCCGAGGTCCGCGGCGACGTCAGCGTCTTCCCGCAGCTGCTGCGGCAGGGCAACTCGATGCTGATGTTCCTGCCGATGGCGCACGTCCTCGCCCGCGCCATCGCCACCGCCTGCGTGTACTCCCGCACCACGCTCGGGCACACCGGCGACGTGAAGGAACTGGTCAGCGACCTCGGCTCGTTCCGCCCCACGCTCATCCTCGCCGTGCCGCGCGTGTTCGAGAAGGTCTACAACACCGCGAAGCAGAAGGCGCACGGCGACGGCAAGGGCCGGATCTTCGACGCCGCCGAGGACACCGCCGTCGCCTACAGCCAGGCGCTGGACACCGGCGGCCCCGGCATCGGCCTGAAGGCCAAGCACTTCCTGTTCGACAAGCTCGTCTACGGCAAGCTGCGCGCCGCGCTCGGCGGGCGCTGCCTCGGCGCCGTCTCCGGCGGGGCGCCGCTGGGCGACCGCCTCGCGCACTTCTACCGGGGCGTGGGCGTGCCGGTGCTGGAAGGCTACGGGCTCACCGAGACCACCGCGGCCGCCGCGGTCAACGTCGAGGAGGCCTACAAGATCGGCACCGTCGGCAAGCCGATCCCCGGCACCAGCGTGCGCATCGCCGAGGACGGCGAAGTGCTGCTCAAGGGCGACGTCGTGTTCCGCCGCTACTGGAACAACGAGACCGCCACCAAGGAATCCCTGGAGGACGGCTGGTTCCACACCGGCGACCTCGGCTCCCTCGACGAGGAGGGCTTCCTGCGGATCACCGGGCGCAAGAAGGAGATCATCGTGACCGCGGGCGGCAAGAACGTCGCCCCCGCCGTGCTCGAAGACCACCTGCGCGCGCACCCGCTGATCAGCCAGTGCATGGTCGTCGGCGACAAGAAGCCGTTCATCGGCGCCCTGATCACCCTCGACCCCGAGTTCCTGCCCGCCTGGCTGAACAACCACGGCCGCGCCGCGGACACCCCGCTGACCGAGCTCGTCGACGACCCCGAGGTGCACGCCGACGTGCAGGCCGCGATCGACGACGCCAACAAGGCCGTCTCCCGCGCCGAGGCGATCAAGAAGTTCCGCATCCTGCCGAAGGACTTCACCGAGGCCACCGGCGAGATGACGCCCAGCATGAAGCTCAAGCGCAACAAGGTCGCCGAGAACCACGCGGCCGACATCGAAGCGATCTACGGCTGAGCTCCGCGCCCGTCGCGCGGCAGCCGGGTGGCGGGACCGCCGCGGTTCCGCCACCGAGCTCCCGGATCAGAACGTCCTGCGCAGTTCCGATCTCCAGGACCTGAGCAGTTCCGCGGTGGACAGCCCGGCGATCTCGTGCAGCGCCGGGTCCACTTCGGACGGTGATCCGGAGCCCGCGATGCGCTTGTACAGCTCCACGACCTTCGGTTCCCCCACCCGCCGCACCAGGTGCGCCACCAGCGACCAGGACTGCTGGTACGCCAGGTCCAGATCGCGCCCCGAGGTGTGGAAGTCCGCGTCCGGCGGCGGCCCCGCGGGCGGTTCCCCGGTGCGCACCCGCCGGGCCAGGTCCGGTGCGATCCGCTCCGGCGGCAACCCGCTCGCCCGGTAGCCGACGTAGTCCGCGAAGCCCTCCAGCAGCCACATCGGCGCACCGTCCGCGGTGTCCGCCCGTGCCGCCACGTGCGCCATCTCGTGCCGCAGCACCACCCGCAACGAGGTGTCCGAGAGCCGGTCGGCCGTCTCGGTGTTGAGCACGACCCGCGGGCCCTCCACCCGCCGGGCGGCGGTGTCCACCTTGTCCGCGACGGCGACCGCCGCGATGCCGTCCACCGCGAACTCGGCACCCACCAGCTCGCGCAGCTCCTCCTGCGAGCGCGGCAGCAGCACGCCCACCTGGCGCCGCCACTCCGGCCCCCACACGGCGGTCACGGCGGCCTCCGCGGAGTCCAGCTCCGCCGCCACCCGGTCGGCGAGCTCCTCGGAGCCGTCGTGCCCGATGACCACGCCGTGCGGCAGCACCCGCACCCGGCAGTCGCCGAAGTCCCACGGCCCGCGCCACGACCGGCCGCGCGCCCGTTCGTCGCCGCTGAGCAGCCAGCGCCCGTCCCGGTGGGTGAAGGTGAACCCGGTCGGGCGCTCGGTCGGCACCTCGTCCACCCCGGCCAGGGCGTAGCGCAGCACCACCTCCGGCGTGCCGCTGCCGCCGGTGGACCCGCGCACCTCGTAGTCCCACTCGGCCAGCGGCACCTCGGCCAGGTTCTGGAACAGCTCGCGCTGCCTGCGCTGGAAGTCCTCCGGCGCGGCCGGGTCCAGCGACGCCGTGAACGCCGCCTCGTCGCGCGTCAGCACCGCTCGGGCGCGGTGCCGCAGCACCGCCTGCCACTCCTCCTCCGCGGTCGCCGGAGCGGCGCTCTGGAAGGCGGGAGCGGGGGCCGGTGGGGCCTGGGCCGGGAACGGGACGAACGCGCCCACGGCCAGTGCGGCCGCGGCGGCGACCGCCGCAGGCCACCCCCTCGAAGCCCCAGGCACGAGCCGGATCGTAAGTCGGCCCGCGGCGCCCAGCCCGTCGCGAGCGGCCGCCCGTCACCCACACGCGACGAGGGCCGCCGCCCCCTGCTGGGGACGACGGCCCTCGCGTGCGTTCCGCGCGGTGCCGCAGGAATCAGCCCGCGACGCGCCGGATCGAGTTGACCGGGGCGATGCTGTCGTACTTGGCGACCTTCACCACGTCGCCCTCGGTGGGGGCGTGCACGGCCTTGCCGTTGCCGACGTACATCGCGACGTGGCTGACCGGGCTGTAGTAGAAGATCAGGTCGCCGGGCTGGAGCTGGCTGGCCGAGACGCTCTTGCCCTCGGTGACCTGCGACTTGGTCGAGCCGCCGATGCTCACGCCCGCCTGCTTGTAGGCCCACTGCATCAGGCCGGAGCAGTCGAAGGTGCTCGGACCCTTGGCGCCGTAGACGTACGACGAGCCCTGCTTGCTCAGCGCCGCGGTGACCGCTGCGGCGGCCGAGCCGCTGCCGCCCGCGAACTCGTAGTCGGTCTCGCCGCCACCGGTCAGCGAGGACTGCTCGTCCTCGGTGAGCTCGGCGTAGCGCTCCTTGACCTTGGCGATCTGCGCGTCCATGTCGGCCTTCTTGCGGCCGATCTCGTCCTGGATGCGGGCCGCGTCGGCCTCGGCCTGGGCCGCCTGGTTGCGGGCGTCCTGGGCGCGCTTGGTGGCGTCCTCGGCCTGGTGCACCGCGGCGGACAGGCGCTTGATCGCGTCGTTGTTGTCCTTGGCCAGCACGTCCAGCGCGGAGGCGCGGTCGAGGAAGTCGTTCGGGGATTCGCTCACCAGCAGCGCGGAGAGCTTGTTCAGCCGGGCGCCCTGGTAGGAGGCGGTGGTCAGCTGGTCGACCTGGCCGCGGAAGCGCTCTTCCTCGACCCGGGCCTGCGCGGCGACCTGCTCGGCCTGGTCCGCCTCGGCGGTGGAGCGGTCGAGCTCCGCCTTCTTGGCCGCGTGGTCGTCCTCGGCCTTCTTGTAGTCCTCGGTGACGACTTCGGCCTGGTGCGAGAGCTCGCGCACCTGCTTGGCCGCGTCCGAGGCGTTGTCGGGGAGTTGGGGGTCTGCGATCGCCGGCGCGGAGGTCATGCTGACGGCGGCGGCGACCGCCGAGGCCGCCAGGGCTCCGCGCATCGTGCGCTTCAATCGGTGCGACGCCACGTCGCGCATAGCTCCTTCGTTGTCGACCGCCTACCGAGAACGCAGGGGTGGTCCGGAGCGATCCCGGACTCCGGGCGCGTTGCGGCGCCCGCTCACCCCACGGGGGCAGGTCCCGGTTCGGCTCCCCGACTAGCCGATTCGGCGGCGCTTCGCGGAGGACCCGGAGTGGGTCGCTGATCGCCGCGAAGACGCGGTAAGGCTACGAAAGGTGAAGCGTGACGTCTAGAAGAGGGGGGGTAATTCTTCTGAACACTGCGCAATAGCACAATGGGATTATCTTCATACGCGGAGCGTGATCAGATGGCCCGATCTTCTGACCAGCGGCTCCCCGAAGGGTCGGCCCGGACCGGATCAGCCCAGCGCACCGGAAGATCGCGCTATGAGATCCACCACGCCCCCGGCCTCACACCCGGTTCAGGCGCTCCAGCAGCACCGCCGACGCCACCGCGTACGCGCCCGTGCGCCGCACCGACGTGACCACCGCGCGGTCCGAGGTCGCCACCACCAGCTGCCTGCCCTGCGGCTCGGCCACCACCAGTTCCCGGATCACGTCGTCCGCGATCACCCCGGGCGGGCTGAACATCACCCGCACCCCGCGCGGGCCCGCCGTCGGCACCGACAGCACGTCCGCCCCGTCGAACACCACCGTCACCTCGGCACCGGTGCGCGCCGCCAGCGCGGCCAGCTGGTGCGCCAGCCGGTTGCGCTGGTCGGCCAGCGGCAGGTCCGGGTAGCCGGTCTTCGTCACGTTGTAGCCGTCGACGATCAGGTGCACCGCGGGCAGCGCCAGCAACCGGTCCAACGCCGCCGCGTCGGCGACCCGGCCCGTCTCCCCCGAATCCGGCCGCACCCGCTGCACCACGTCCGCCGGGCGCGGCCCGTGGCCGACCGCGCGCAGCTCCCGGCGCAGCCCGCCGAGCGCGCCCTCCATCGTCTCCAGCAGCAGCGAGATCCGGACCTCGTCGCCCTGGCGGGCCTCCCGGGCCGACTGGCGGGCCACCTCGGTCTCGGCCGCCGCGCGCTGCGCGCGGTCCCGCTCCTCCTGCGCGCGGGCGCGCTCCCGGTCCCGCTGCGCGCGCAGCTCCGCCAGCTCCGAACCGATCCGCTCGTGCGCCTCGGCGAGTTCCGCCCGGGCCGCCTGCGCGTCGTCCTTGGCCTCCTTGAGCCGCACGCCCTGCTCCCGCAGCCGCTTGCGCAGCCGGTCGGCCTCCGAACCGGACTCGTCTCCGGCCCGTTCCCCGGCGCGGCGGGCCTCGGCCAGCTCGGCCTGCAACCGGTCCACCTCCCCGGCGAGGCGCTGGGCGCGGGCCTGCGCCGAATCCCGCTCGCCGCGCAACCGGCCCTGCTCCACGCGGAACGCGACCAGCTCCAGGTAGTGGCCCGTGTTCGGCAGCGCCAGCAGCACCCCCGCCGCGGCCACCACCACCGGGTCCGGGTGCACCCCGTCCAGGCCCTCAGGGCGGTTCTCCCGGCACCAATCGACGACCGCGGTGCGGAACACCGGGGAGTCCCGCAGCGCCGCCACGAGCGGGCCTTGGCCGAGCTTCGCGCGCTTCGCCGGGGCGAACCGGACCACCGGTCGCAGCGGGGCGGGCACGTCCGAGGGCCGCACGTCGTCGAGGGCCTCCGCCGCCAGCTCGGCGAGCCGGGCGCGCACCGGTGCGGGCAGCTCCTCCGGGTCCTCGGCGCCGTACTCCCCGGACCGTTCCGGTGCGGACTGGTCGAGACCGGTCTCCGGGGCACCGACCGGCGCCTGCCGCGGACCGTCCACAGCAGACTCTTCGGTGCGCGGGGAGTCAGCACCCGACGTCGGCGGAACCACGCCCCCAGGCTAGTCGGCCGCTCCCCGTTCACCCGATCCGGAGGTTGTCGGGGACCCGTCGTAGCGTGCACGCGATGACCGGGCAGCTGACCTTCGACGAGATCGACGACGAACTCCCGCTGCACCGCGCCACCTTCGTCGTCGTCGACCTGGAGACCACCGGCGGCAGCTCCCGGCAGGACACCGTCACCGAGATCGGCGCGGTGAAGGTGCGCGGCGGCGAGGTCCTCGGCGAGTTCGGCACCCTCGTCGACCCCGGGCGCGAGATCCCGCCGATGGTCGTCTCGATCACCGGCATCACCCAGGCGATGGTGCACGGCGCTCCCCGGTTCGACTCGGTGCTGCCCGCGTTCCTGGAGTTCGCCCGGGACGCGGTGCTCGTCGCGCACAACGCCCCGTTCGACGTGGGATTCCTGCGGGCCGAGTGCGAACGGCTCGGCGTCGCGTGGCCGAAGCCGGCCGTGCTGTGCACCGCGAAGCTCGCCCGCCGGGTGCTGAGCAAGGACGAGACGCCGAACCACAAGCTCGGCACCCTCGCCCGGGTGCTGCACGCCCGCACCACCCCGGTGCACCGCGCCCTCGACGACGCCCGCGCCACCGTCGACGTGCTGCACGCGCTGCTGGAGCGCCTCGGGCCGCTGGGGGTGCGGACCGTGCCGGAACTGCTGGAGCACCTGCCCGACGTCACCCCGCAGCAGCGCCGCAACCGCGGCCTCGCCGACCCGCTGCCGCACGCCCCTGGCGTGTACCTGTTCCGCGGCCCGAACGAGGAGGTGCTCTACGTCGGCACCGCCTCCGACCTGCAGCGCCGGGTCCGGCAGTACTTCACCGCCGGGGAACGCCGCGCCCGCGTCAAGGAGATGGCGGGGCTCGCGCAGCGGGTGGACCACGTCGAGTGCGCGCACCCGCTGGAGGCCGAGGTGCGGGAGCTGCGGCTGCTCGGCGCGCACCAGCCCCGCTACAACCGCCGCTCCAAGTTCCCGAAGCGCACCTGGTGGGTGGTGCTCACCGAGGAGGCGTTCCCGCGGCTGTCGATCGTGCGCACCGCCCGCGACGGCGCGCTCGGCCCGTTCCGCTCCCGCACCGCGGCCGCGGCGGCGGTGGAGGCCCTGCACGCGGGCGGTTCGCTGCGCCGCTGCACCGAGCGGATCCCGGCGCGCGACCAGCGCGGCCGCCCGTGCGCGCTGCACGAGCTGGGGCGCTGCGCGGCACCGTGCGCCGGGCTGCAGGGCGTCGAGGAGTACGCACCGGAGGTGATCTCGGTGCGCGAGGTGATCTCCGGCTCGCCCCGCTGGGAACCCGGTGGGCTGCTCGACCGGCTGCGCGCGGAACTGGGCCGCTTCTCCGCCGAGGAGCGCTTCGAGGACGCCGCCGCGGCCCGCGACCGGCTCGCCGAGCTGGTGCGGGCGCTGGACCGGGCGCAGCGCTGGGCGGCGCTGGCGGCGGTGCCCGAACTGGTCGCCGCCCGCCCCGACGGTTCCGGCGGCTGGCAGCTGGCGGTGGTCCGCCACGGCAGGCTCGCCGCCGCCGGGAACGCGCGCCGCGGGGTGCCGCCGATGCCGGTGGTCGACGCGCTGCAGGCCGCCGCGGAGACGGTGCTGCCCGAGCCGGGGCCGCTGCGCGGCGCCCCCGCCGACGAGGTGCGGGTGGTGCACCGCTGGCTGACCACCGGCGGCACCCGGCTGGTCCGCTGCGCGCAGCCGTGGTCGGAACCGGCCGGTTCCGCGGCGTCCTGGCGGGAGTGGCTGGAGCGGGCCGCCAAGGCCAGGGCCCCGTACCCGGCCGCCGACTGACCGACCGGTCCTCGAACGAGCGAACGGCCCGGCACCCCTGGGGGCACCGGGCCGTTCAGCCGTGCGTGCGGCTCACTCGGAGGGCTGCTGCGGCTTCCCGCCGGAGACCAGCTCGCGCTGCTCCCGCTCCTCGTGCGCCAGGCGCTCGTTCTCGGCGCGCGCCCGCGCCAGCGCCTCGGTCTCCTCCGCCGGGTCCGGCTTGAGCCAGCTGCCCTCGACGGGGGTGCCCGCGGCACCGAGCTTGTTCATCTTCTTCGGCACCGAAGCGCCCTGGTACGGCAGCTCCTCGGGGTGGCCGTGCGAGTCGACCGGGCCGAGCGGCTGGTGCACCTCGATGAACTCGCCGTGCGGCAGCCGCTTGATGATGCCGGTCTCCACGCCGTGCTCCAGCACCTCGCGGTCCGAGCGCTGCAGGCCCAGGCAGATCCGGTAGGTCACCCAGTAGGCCAGCGGCGGCAGCAGCAGCAGACCGATGCGGCCGCCCCACGTCATCGCGTTCAGCGAGATGTTCAGCTCGAACGCGATCACGTCGTTCATGCCGGACACCATCAGCACGCCGAAGAACGCCAGCGCCATCATGCCGAGGCTCGTGCGTACCGGGTTGTCCCGCGGACGCTGCAGCAGGTTGTGGTGCGCGTCGTCCCCGCTGAGCTTGCGCTCGATCATCGGGTACGCGATGAGCAGCGTGAACATGATGCCCATGCCCAGCGCACCGCAGAAGAACACCGGCGGCACCGTGTACGGCCCGATGTAGAGCTCCCAGGCCGGCCAGATCCGCAGGATGCCGTCCGCCCACATCAGGTACCAGTCCGGCTGCGAGGCGGCGGAGACCTGCGAGCCGATGTACGGCCCGAGGTTCCAGATCGCGTTGATCTGGAAGACACCGCTCATGATCGCCAGGATGCCGGTGGTCAGCGCGAAGAACGCACCGCTCTTGAGCGCGAAGGTCGGCATGATGCGGATGCCAACGACGTTCGACTCCTTGCGCTTCGGCCCGGGGAACTGCGTGTGCTTCTGGTACCAGACCAGCGCCAGGTGCGCCGCGACCAGACCGAGCATGATCCCGGGCAGCACCAGCACGTGCAGGATGTACAGCCGCGGGATGATCTCCGTGCCGGGGAACTCCCCGCCGAACAGCGCCCAGTGCATCCAGGTGCCGAGCACCGGGATGGACAGCACGATGCCGGACATGGTGGCGCGGACGCCGGTACCGGAGAGCAGGTCGTCCGGCAGCGAGTAGCCGAAGAAGCCCTCGAACATGCCCAGGATCAGCAGCAGCGAGCCGATGACCCAGTTCCCCTCACGCGGGCGCCGGAACGCACCGGTGAAGAAGATCCGGAACATGTGGGCCATCATCCCGGCCACGAACAGCAGCGCCGCCCAGTGGTGCAGCTGCCGGATGAACAGGCCGCCGCGGACCTCGAACGAGATGTCGAGGGTGCTCGCGAACGCCTTGGACATCTCGACGTCCTGCAGGTTCCGGAACACCCCGTCGTAGGTGACCTCCTCCATGGAGGGGTCGAAGAACATCGTGAGGTAGATCCCGGTCAGGATCAGGATGATGAAGGTGTAGAGCGCGATCTCGCCGAGCAGGAACGACCAGTGCGTCGGGAAGACCTTGTTCAACTGGCGGCGGATGCCCGGCGCCATGTTGTAGCGCTTGTCCGCCTCGTCGGCCGCGGAGGCCGCCTTCCGGTAGAGCTTGCTCTCCGGTTTGGTGGGCGTCGTGATCGAACTCATGAGTTGCGCTCCCAGTACGCTGGGCCGACCGGCTCGATGAAGTCGTGCCTGGCCACGAAATATCCCTCTTCATCCACCGTGATCGGTAGCTGCGGCAGGGAACGGGTGGCCGGACCGAAGACCGGCTTGGCGTAAGTGTTGACCACGTCGAACTGCGACTGGTGGCACGGGCAGAGCAGGCGACCGGTCTGCTGCTCGAACAGCGAGGTCGGGCAGCCCACGTGGGTGCACACCTTCGAGTAAGCGTAGTAGTCGCCGTAGTTGAAGTCCTCCTGGCCCTTGCGCTTGATCGGAGCGCTGCCCGGCCGGAGCCGGATGAGCATCACCGGGGCGTCGCTGCGGCGCAGCACCGAGACGAGCTTGTGCTCGTCCTCGCGGTCGGACTCGCGGAACGGGAAGACCGTCTCGAAGCCGCCCGCGTCGATGTCCTCCGGGCGCAGCAGCGACACGTCGTGCGGGTCGCCGGTGTCGCGCCGCAGGTAGACCTTCTCGTCGCCCTCCTTCATCCACGCCGTGTGCTTGAGGGAGTCGGGTCCCTCGGTCGCCCACGGGTTGCGGATGAAGCCGCCGATGGCGATGACGCCGGTGCCCAGGCCGAGCACGGCACCGCTGAAGGCGAGCGTGCGCTGGATCATGGAACGCCGGGCGAAACCGCTGCGCACGCCGGTGTCGGCGAGGATCGCGGTGGTCGTCTGCCGGTCGACCTCTTCGGAGCCGTGCCCGTCGTGGCGCTGCTGGATCGCGACCTCGTGCGGGATGAGCCGCTTCGCGTAGAGCACCACGCCGACGCCGATCGCGAAGATCGACAGGCCGAGGAACAGGCCGACCAGCGGCGTGTACAGGTTGTAGAGGAAGTACTCGCGGCCGCCCTGCTGCGGGGTCACGTAGCCCCAGGGCCAGAACACGAACACGGCGATGAAGGCGATCGCGGAGAGCCCGGCCAGCGCGAACCAGGCCGCGACCGCGCGCTCGGCCCGCTTCTCGGCGCGGGTGTTCTCCACCGGGAACGGATCTTCGTAGTGGAGGAGCTCGACGCCGTCCAGCGCCAGCCCGAGCCGCATCTTCTCGTCGCGGCTCATCTCGGCCAGTTCGGCCTCGGTGTAGTCCCGCCTGGGGGTTTCGTGCCCCTCGTCCCGCGGGGTGTCACTTGCACTCATGCCCTGGCTCCGATCCACAGGGTGACGCCGATCAGCGCGCCGAGTCCGACGACCCAGGCGATGACGCTCTCCGAGGCGGGGCCGAAGCCGCCGAGGGAGCTGCCACCCGGGTTGTTGTTGTTGTTCGTCACGGACTTGACGTACGCGATGATGTCCTTCTTCTCCTCCGGCGTGAGCTGCCGGTCGGAGAACTTCGGCATGTTCTGCGGCCCGGTGAGCATCGCCTCGTAGATCTGCTGCTCGGTGGGAGCGTCGAGGCTGGGCGCGAACTTGCCGGACGACATCGCGATGCCGCGTCCGGTGAAGTTGTGGCAGGAGGCGCAGTTGAGCCGGAACAGCTCACCGCCTCGCGAGGAGTCGCCGGTGGCGGCGGCTCCGGTGGTGTCCGGGGACTCGGGGCCCCCGCCGTAGGTCTGCACGTAGGCGGCCATCGCGTCGATCTCCTCGGGGGAGAACTTCGCCGGCTTGCGGATCGCCTGGGCTTCCTGGCGGACCATCGGCATGCGGCCGGAGGAGACCTGGAAGTGGACGGCGGCCTCGCCGACGCCGACCAGGCTCGGGCCGCGGTCCTTCACGCCGCCCAGGTTCGCGCCGTGGCAGCTGATGCACGCGTTGTTGTAGAGCTGCTCGCCCTGCCTGACCAGCGCCGGGTCCGCCGCGGCGTGCGCGGTCTGCGGCTCGGGGGTCAGGACGGTGTACAGCCCGCCCGCGCCGACCAAGGCGATCCCGAGCGCGAGGACACCGGAGAGCCTGCGCCGGAACTTGGATCCCGCGCGGTTCCGTTTCTTGATGGTGGTCATGAGTGCGGCAACCCTTGCTGTCAGGTTCGGGGTGTTACGTGGCGGCCCGGTGGGGCCGGTGGATCACGGAACGAGGTAGATCACGGCGAACAGTCCGATCCAGACGATGTCGACGAAGTGCCAGTAGTACGACACGACGATCGCCGCGATGGCCTGTGCCGGGGTGAACTTGCTCAGCTTGGTTCGGATGAGCAGGAACACGAAGGCGATGAGCCCGCCGATGACGTGCAGGCCGTGGAAGCCGGTCGTCATGAAGAACACCGTGCCGAACGCCGACGAGGCGATCGTCGTGTGGTGCGCGGTGACCAGCGTGTAGTACTCGCCGGCCTGTCCCAGCACGAAGATCGTGCCCATGATCAGCGTCACCACGTACCAGCGGCGCAGGCCGAACACGTCGCCGCGCTCGGCCGCGAACACACCCCACTGGCAGGTGAACGAGGACGCCACCAGGATCACCGTGAAGGGGAGGGCGTATGCGATGTTCAGCTCGCTGGGCGGCGGTGGCCACGCACCCTCGTTCTGCGCCTTCACCGTGAAGAACATGGCGAAGAGTCCAGCGAAGAACATCAGCTCGCTGGCCAACCAAACGATGGTGCCGACGCTGACCATGTTCGGCCGGTTCAGCGAGTGCACGCGTTGACTGATTGAGGGCGCTGCCGTTGTCACGCGACGCATTATGTCCCGTGCGTTTTCCCGCTGCGCCCTCGGGTCCCGGGCGTGGCTCGTCGGTGATCGGATCGCGACCTGGAGGTAACTCATCGTGATTAATTTCCGCAGCGTTTTGTCCCGTCTGGGCTTACGCGCCCGGTCAGCGGGGCCCGCCGCGCCGGATTGGGACGATTCGGACCTGATCGTCGTGGTCAGCGCGTTCGACGACGCGGAGGCCGCGTCCGCGGTCCTCGCCCGCTCCCCGGAGTGGGTCGAGGCGGGTGCCGCCGTGCTGCGCCACCACCTGCTGCTGCCGCCCGGAGCCGTCGCACAGGCCGCTGAACTGCTGGAACCGGACGGCTGGCGGTTGCGGCCCGCCCCCGAGGCGGAGCAGGCGGCCTTCGGCACCGCACCGGCGCCCGGCGAGGAGCCCCTGTTCGCGGAGCGTGTGCAGAAACTCGACGCGTTGCATTGCTCACAGGAGAACGCCCGGATGGCCGGACTGGCCCAGCGGCTCGGCGGACGCGCCGTCGGCTGGGTGGCGCTGCAGTCCGGCTGAGCACCCGCGCCGCGACCTCGTGGCGGGTACTGCTCACCCCCGTTGAGCGGCTAGCATCCGGAGATCACCGTCATCGAGGACACCCTCTCGTCATCGGGCCGGGTCACCGCGACGCAGTGCGCGGACCGCCTGGCCAGCGAGGAGCAGCTGATGAGCACGTCGACCACCACCGTCCTGGTCTTCAGCCACCGGGCCGAAGTGCGCGAATCGATCATCAACGCGATCGGCAGGCGCCCGTCGCCGGACCTGCCCCGGGTGACCTACGTGGAGGCGGCGTCGGTCGCCGACGTGCTCAGCGAGGTCGACGCGGGCCGCGCCGACCTGGTCGTCCTCGACGGCGAGGCGCAGCCCACCGGCGGCATGGGCGTGTCCCGGCAGCTGAAGAACGAGATCGCGCACTGCCCGCCCATCGTGCTCACCGTGCGCAGGCGGGACGACCGGTGGCTGGCGACCTGGTCGCAGGCCGACGCGGTGCTGGTGCACCCGCTGGACCCGCTGTCGTCCGCCGAAACGGTCGCCGAACTGCTCCGCACCGCGCTACCCGCGGTGCGGGCCTGAACCTCCCGGAGAACAATCGTGGGCACCATGTCGGGTAGCTGGCCGGAACTCCTCGGACACCTCGTGGCGGGCAACGATCTGTCCGCCGAGGACACCGCGTGGGCGATGGACCTGGTGATGACCGGCGCGGCCACCCCGGCCCGCGTCGCCGCGTTCGTCGTGGCGCTGCGCGCGAAGGGCGAGACCGCGGCCGAGGTCCGCGGCATGGCCGACACGATGCTCGCGCACTCGCTGCCGCTGGAGGTGGACCGGCGGGCCGTGGACGTGGTCGGCACCGGCGGGGACCGCTCCGGCAGCGTGAACATCTCCACGATGACCGCGATCGTGCTCGCCTCCTGCGGCGCGGTGGTCGTCAAGCACGGCAACCGGGCCGCCTCGTCGAAGTGCGGCACCGCCGACGTGCTGGAGACCCTCGGCGTCACCATCGACCTGCCCGCGGAGGGCGTGCGGGACTGCGTCGCCGAGGTCGGCATCGGGTTCTGCTTCGCGCCGGTGTTCCACCCGGCGATGAAGTTCGCCGCCGGTGCCCGCCGCGAGATCGGCATCCCCACCGCGTTCAACGTGCTCGGGCCGCTGACCAACCCGGCGCGGCCGAGCAGCGGGCTCATCGGCTGCGCGGACCAGCGGATGGCGCCGGTGATGGCGGAGGTGTTCGCGGCGCGCGGCAGCTCGGTGCTGCTGGTGTCCGGGGACGACGGGATGGACGAGATCACCACGACCTCGACCACGACCTGCTGGGTCGTCGGCGACGGGCAGGTCCGGCGGGAGCGCATCGTCCCGGAGGACCTGGGCGTCCCGCGCACCACGCCCGAGGCGCTGCGCGGCGGCGACGCCGAGGTGAACGCCGAGGTGGTGCGGCGGCTGCTCGCCGGTGACCGCGGCCCGGTGCGGGACGCGGTGATGCTCAACACCGCGGGCGCCCTCGCCGCCCACGACGGCATCGGCGAGGACCTGGACGTCCAGCTGCGCGCCGGCATCGCCCGCGCCGAGCGGGCCATCGACTCCGGCGCCGCGGCCGACCTCCTCACCCGCTGGGCGGCTTTCCGCCGGTAGTCCCGCACGAGCCGGGTTCCCGCGGTCCCCGCCTTCGGCCCGTCGCGGGAACGGGTCCGTCGTGCCGGGGAGGAGGAGCCCCGGTGGAGATCACCCGGCGGGGCTCACTCCAGGCCGATGGAGAAGGTCGCCTCGGTGTCCTCGCGCGAGTAGGAGCGGAACGCGATGTGGGTGTCGGTGTCGAGCACCCCGGCCACCTTGTTGATCTTCCCGGGGACGATGTCGGCGATGTCCTCGTGGTTCGCGACCCGCAGGATCGCGATCAGGTCCACGTCCCCGGCGCAGGAGTACACCTCGGCGACGCCCTCGATGTCGGCGACCTCCTGGGCGGCCTCGGTCAGCCGGTCGGCGACGGTCTGGATGAGCACGATCGCGGTGATCACGGGAGGGCCTCCTGGCTGCGGGACGTCGTCGCCCCGATCCTAGGCTCCCCCGCCGCCGCGCTCGCCCGCGCCCGGACGCGACGAGGCCCCCGGAACCAGGGGGTTCCAGGGGCCTCGGTCCGCTGTCGCGGAGCTCAGTCGTGGTTCGGGCCCGTGTGGTACTCGAACACCAGACCCGCGACCATGATCAGCAGCACGCCGATCGAGATCACGATCAGCACCACGTGGAAGAACGCCAGCGCGATACCGGCGAACGCGGCGGCCGCCGCCAGCCCGACGGGCCAGTAGCTGCCGGGGCTGAAGAAGCCCAGCTCGCCCGCACCGTCGCTGATCTCGGCGTCCGGGTTGTCCTCCGGTCGCGGCTCGATGCGCCGCGCCACGAACTGGAAGTAGCTGCCGATCAGCAGCGACAACCCGCCCACCAGGATCAGGGCCACCGTGCCCACGGGTTCGTGCGACCACACCCCGTAGACGATCGCCGACAGGAAGAAGAAGCCGGTGATCATGTTGAAGATCTTCGCTTCGACCTTCATGGATTCCTCACTCTCGCGCCCTACGCCCTGCCGGGATCAGTCGCCCGCTTGCCGGCCGCCGATGGTGGACGGCAAGCCGGACGTGCGGTCGGTGTCGAACGGGACCGAGGTCACCGCCCGCGGCGCGCACAGCTCACCGCAGTTCATCTGGGACAACGCCTCGGCGGCGGTGTAGTACTGGCCGGTGGCCGGGTTGGTCTGCGTACGCAGGTTGATGTACTGGTCGAACTTGTCCGGCGACAGGGCGCGGACCTCGAAGTTCATCATCGCGTGGTAGGTGCCGCACAGTTCGGCGCACCGCCCGACGAAGGAACCCTCGCGTTCGATGGTGTTCTCGAAGACGGCTTCCTGGTCGTTCTTGTCCGGGTGCGGGAAGGTGTCCCGCTTGAAGTGGAACTCGGGGACGAAGAACGAGTGGATGACGTCGGTGGAGCTCAGGTTGTACTGGATCGTCGATCCGGTCGGCAGCACCAGCAGCGGGATCTCGCTGCTGCTGCCGACGGTGCGGACCGGCTGGCCGTCCGGCGTGCGGTGGTCCGGGTAGTTGAACTCCCAGTTCCACTGGAACGAGACGACGTTGACCTTCTCGTCCGGATCGGCCGACTTGGCCATCACGTAGTTCTGGGTGGTGGCGGTGAAGTAGAACAGCACCACGACCATCACGAACGGCACCGCGGTGTAGATGACCTCCAGCGGCACGTTGTACTGGAACTGCCGGGGCAGCTCCTCGCCCTTCTTGCGGTGGAAGGCGACCGTCCAGAACATCAGGCCCCACACCAGGACGCCGACCGCCAGCGCAGCGATCACCGACCAGGTCCACAGCTGCCGCATGGACTCGGCCTGCGGGGTGACGCCCTCCGGCCAGCCGAACCTCAGGACCTCGTCGGTCGAACAGCCCGTGGCCGCGACCGCGACCAGGCCTGCCAGCCCGGCGACTTTGACCAGCCGTGGCACTCGGGTCCCCTCCTCCAGACGTTCCTGCCGCAAGCTCCCCATCCGAAAGCCCACTGCGCGACGCCTCCTCGCTGCGTGTTCCCACCGTCGCCGCGGGTTCTGGGCACAACGCGCACCCACCATGCCCCGCGGCCGGAATGCTGCGGGGGAGCCTAGCCCAGCAGTAGCCGCGATACTGCTCCGGGGTGGCGAGGTGCGCTGCACATCACCGAGATCGTCCTCGCCCGCCGCGGTGATCGGATCGGCGGGCGGGACCACTCGAACCGGTGGACTTGCCCGGCGGCGCCGGTTCCCGCGGCTCGCGCGCCCGCGCGCGGGGAACCAACCGCCCGGCCCCGGCGGTCGCGCCCGCGCTCACCGCGCCTGCACAGCGCGGCGGCACACCCGGCATACTGGGACTCCCGCCGCCGAGATCCCCGACCGGGACGCGGGGCGGAGCCCGACCCATCGCCGACGCGAGAGGTGCATGGACGCGTGTGCGGCCTGCTTGGACTTGTCTGTCCCACTGAAGAGAACGCCGGTTTCGCCGTCGACGCCGTGGCCAAAGCCCTGCCCTGCCAACGGCACCGGGGACCGGACGAGAGCGACACCTGGCACGGCGGTGAGGTCGTCTTCGGCTTCAACCGGCTGTCGATCATCGACCTGGAGCACTCGCACCAGCCGTTGACCTGGGGCCCGCCGGAGAACCCCGGCCGCTACACGATCAACTTCAACGGCGAGATCTACAACTACCTGGAGCTGCGCGCCGAGCTCGCCGAGCACTACGGCGCCCGCTTCCACACCGACGGCGACACCGAGGTGATCGTCGCCGCCTACCACTACCTGGGCACGGCGATGGTCGGCCGGCTGCGCGGCATGTTCGCGTTCCTGATCTGGGACAGCGAGCGACGCGTGGTGTTCGGCGCGCGCGACCCGTTCGGGATCAAGCCGCTGTACTACGCGTCCGGGCCCGGCGGCGTCGCGTTCGCCAGCGAGAAGAAGTCGCTGCTGAGCCTGGCGACGACGCTGCGCATCGGTGAGGACATCGACCACAAGGCGCTGCAGCACTACCTCACGCTCCAGTACGTGCCGGAGCCGGAGACGATGCACCGCCAGATCTCGCGCATCGAGTCGGGCACCTCGTTCACCGTCTCCCCCGGCGGCCGGCTGGTCACCGAGCGGTACTTCGTGCCGAACTTCACCTCGAAGCCGGTGCGCAACGACTCGGACGCGCGACGGCTGCACGACCAGATCGTCGACGTCATGCGCGATTCGGTCGCCAAGCACATGCGCGCCGACGTCACCGTGGGCTCGTTCCTGTCCGGCGGCATCGACTCGACGGCGATCGCCTGCCTGGCCAAGGAGCACAACCCGAACCTGATCACCTTCACGACCGGGTTCGAGCGGCAGGGCTACTCCGAGGTGGACGTGGCCGCCGAATCGGCCGCGGCGATCGGCGTGAAGCACGTGATCCGCACCGTCTCCCCCGAGGAGATGATGGAGACGCTGCCGCTGATCATCTGGTACCTGGACGATCCGGTGGCCGACCCGGCGCTGGTGCCGCTGTGGTTCATCGCCCGCGAAGCCCGCCAGCACGTGAAGGTGGTGCTCTCCGGCGAGGGCGCCGACGAGCTGTTCGGCGGCTACACGATCTACCGGGAACCGCTGTCGCTGGCGCCGTTCGAGCGGGTGCCGGGCACGCTGCGCAAGGCGATGGGCAAGGTCTCCACGGCGATCCCGGACGGGGTGCGCGGCAAGGACCTGCTGCGCCGCGGGGCGCTGTCGCTGGAGGACCGCTACTACGGCAACGCGCGGATCTTCCGGGACGACCAGCTCAAGGCCGTGATGGCGGCCTTCGACCCGGGCGTCTCGCACCGCGACGTGACCGCCGCGCCGTACCGCTCCTCGGCGAGCTGGGACCCGGTGACCCGGATGCAGCACGTGGACCTGTTCACCTGGCTGCGCGGGGACATCCTGGTCAAGGCGGACAAGGTGACGATGGCGAACTCGCTGGAGCTGCGGGTGCCGTTCCTGGACAACGAGGTGTTCCGCGTCGCCAGCGGCATCCCGCTGGACCAGAAGATCACCCCGGAGACCACGAAGTACGCGCTGCGCCAGGCGATGAAGCAGGTCGTGCCCGCGCACGTGCTCAACCGCCGCAAGCTGGGCTTCCCGGTGCCGATCCGGCACTGGCTGCGCGACGAGATGCACGACTGGGCGCGCAACATCATCCAGCAGTCGCAGACCGAGCGGCTGCTGAACAAGACCGCGATCCTGCAGCTGCTGGAGGAGCACCGGTCCGGGGTGTTGGACCACAGCCGCCGGTTGTGGGCGCTGCTGGTGTTCATGATCTGGCACGGCATCTTCGTCGAGGGACGGCTGTCCCCCGAGGTCCCGGAGCCGTACTACCCGGTCAAGCTCTGACCGCGCGACAACGTCGAACGGCCGCTCCCTCCCACCGGGAAGGAGCGGCCGTTCCGCTTCGCGCGGGTCAGCTCAGCTTGGCCCCGGCGTGCAGCGCGACACCGGAGTTCGCGGGCACCGAGGTCGTCAGCCAGCCGTCCTCGTTGACGTCCACGGTGCCGCCGGTGCAGGACCCGTCCTGCAGCGAACCGGACATCACGTCGCAGTAGGTCCCGGCGGGCAACGAGGTCTGGAACGGCTGCTGCTCGATCGCCGCGTCCTCGCGGTTGAGCACCACGAACCCGGCGTCACCGCGGCCGAACGCGACCCGGCCGGCCCCGTCGTCCCACCAGTTCGTCAGCTCCGCGCCCTGCACCTCGCGGTGGAACCCGGCCATGCCGGCGATGATCGGCCGCGCGTGCTCGCACACCCACGCCTGGTCGGAGCAGCTCGCCGGGCTGGTGCGGCCCTCGGAGTCGGCGGGCGGGCCGGCGTCCGGGTCGTCGAAGGCGAACCCGGAGATCAGCTGCGGGGTGCCGTACGGGAAGGCGAGCATGAACGCGTTCGCCAGGTCGTAGGCGGTGCCGTCCTTGTAGGTGAGCGTCGGCTCGCTGCGCTGGGTGTCGTGGTTGTCGATGAACACCACGGCCTGCTCGCTGGGCAGCGTCATGTGGTCGGCCACGTCCTTGAGACCGGCGAGCGAACCGTTCTTGAAGGCCTCGCTGACCTCGTGGTGGTAGGCGAACTCGGTGACGTCTCCGTTGCCGGCGTACTCCCCGGCCGAGGTGGCCTGGTCGGCGATGACCTCCTGGAACACGTACGGCCGCGCACCGGTGCCGGGCACCTCGTCCAGCCCGTCGAAGATCGCGCCGACGTCCTCCGGCGGCATGTGCTTGACGCCGTCGACGCGGAAACCGGAGACGCCGAGGCTGATCAGGTCGTTCAGGTAGGCCTTCTCGGCGGAGCGCACGTAGTCCGACTCGGTCGCGAGGTCGGAGAGCCCGACGAGCTCGCAGTTGCGGACCTCGCCCTTGTCGTCGTAGTTCGCGATGTCGCGGCGGCAGTCGTGGAAGTCGGCGTCGCTGTACAGGCCCGGGTACACGTACTTCTCGTGCGTGGTGCCCGCGCTGCCGATCGCGTCGCTGGCGGCCATGTGGTTGACCACCGCGTCGGCGTAGATCTGCACCCCGGCGTCGTTGCAGGCGGAGACCATGGCCGCGAACTGCTCGCGGTTCCCGCGCCTGCTCTCCAGCTGGTAGCTCACCGGCTGGTAGTCCTGGTACCAGGGGTGGTCCTCGCCGTCGAGGCGCACGTGCTCCTGCGGCGGGGACACCTGGACGGCGCCGAAGCCCTTCGGTCCGAGGGTGCTGCGGCACTCCTGCGCGATGGAGTCCCAGGGCCACTGGAACAGCTGCACGATCGGTCCGGCCACGGGTGCCGCGGCCGGTTCGGGGGCGGCGGGAGCTGTCATGGCCCCGGCCGCGGGCACGACGGACGTGGCGGCGAGCGCCACCGCTAGGGCGTATGCGGGTAGAGGCATCGGGCAACTTTCTCGATTGAGTACTTGCCCGTCGATCACAGGTTCTTTCCCGCGTCCAGTCAATGCGCCATTGGCACCAGCGCTGACCTGCCCGTTCACCCGGAACGGCGGTGCCGCGCGCGTTCCACCGCAGGTCACCGCGAACGTCGCGGAGCTTGGCGGACACACCTCGCCGGGAACGTGACCCGCGCTACTCGCGACCGGTGGCCGCGAACCGCACCGCGCCCCCGGCGGAGAATGCGGGCATGCGCGATGTGGAGATCCGGGAAGGCACCATCCGGCTGGGCCAGCTGCTGAAGCTGGCGGGCCTCGCCGAGCACGGCGCCGACGCGAAGGCCCTGCTGGAAGAGGGCGAGGTGCTGGTCAACGACGAGGTCGAGACCCGGCGCGGCCGCCAGCTCGCCCCGGGAGACCTGGTCGCCCTCGGCGACGAGGAGGTGCGGGTCGTCGTGGCCCCCTGACGGCACGCGAACGGCCCGGCTCCTGCGCGGGAGCCGGGCCGTTCGGAGTTCGGGTCAGTGGAACGAGTCGCCGCAGGCGCAGGAGCCGCCCGCGTTCGGGTTGTCGATCGTGAAGCCCTGCTTCTCGATGGTGTCCACGAAGTCGATCACCGCGCCCTCCACGTACGGGGCGCTCATCCGGTCGACGACCACGTCGAGGCCCTCGAAGCCGCGCCGCGCGTCGCCGTCCAGCGAGCGCTCGTCGAAGAACAGCTGGTAGCGCAGGCCGGCGCAGCCACCGGGCTGGACGGCGATGCGCAGGTGCATGTCATCGCGGCCCTCCTGCTCCAGCAGCGCCTTCGCCTTCTGCGCCGCGGAGTCGGTCAGGGTGACACCGTGCGAGGGCGCCTCGCTCTCAGTCGTCGTCTGGGCGGTCATGACTCTCCCTAGAGGTCTCGCTCGTCCGCTTCCGGCGTGACGTCCAACGTCGGCGCCGACCCGAGGTATTCCCCGCCGGGGAGGGGCGACTCGGGAGGCGAGTCGTGTTGGTCTACCAGCCTCCATGGTGGCACAGACCGCGCGCGGAACCACGTGAACGTCCTCGCACCCGCACGCGTCCGGCCCGGCGCTTCCCCGAACACGCGGTCACGTGCGCCCGGCCGAGTGGCGTCGAATACCCTGGAGGGGTGAGGTTCCTTCGCCGCAGCAGCGCTGAGCAGACCGCGACCGACGACGCTTCCACCGAGAGCGCCCAGGTCGCGCCGGAACCCGCCCGCGACCGCACTCCCGGCAAGGGCCGTCCCACGCCGAAGCGGCGCGAGGCCGAGACCCGCCGCCGCGGCCCGGTCGCGCCGCCGCCGAAGACGCAGCGCGAGGCGATGAAGCGCGCCCGCGGCAACAAGGACGAGCGCCGCAAGGCCGCGCGGGAACGCCGCGAGCGCATGATGGCCGGCGACGACCGCTACCTGATGCCGCGCGACCGCGGGCCCGTGCGCGCGTACGTGCGCGACATCGTCGACACCCGCAGGCACATGATGGGCATGTTCATGCCGCTGGTGCTGGTCGTGTTCGTGACCACGCTCGTGCAGAACGTGCTCGTGCAGCAGTACGCCACCCTGGTGTGCCTGGTGCTGCTGCTGACGATGCTGTTCGAGGGCACGCTGCTGGGCCGCGCCGTGAACAAGCGGGTGCGCGCGAAGTTCCCGGACGCCACCGAGCGGCCGCTGTCGCTGGGCTGGTACGCGTTCACCCGGGCCATGCAGCTGCGCAGGCTGCGCGTGCCGCGGCCGCGGCTCACCCCGAAGGACTTCCACAAGATCGGCTGATCCCGGCCCCCGCTGGACGCCGCGGCGGACCTCGATCGCCCCGCATTCCGCCGGATGCCGCCGGGTCCGCGCGCGGCATAGGGTCCGGGCATGGAGTTTCGACGCCTCGGCAACAGCGGTCTGTCCATCAGCGAGATCGCGTACGGCAACTGGCTCACCCACGGCTCCCAGGTCGAGGAGGACGCCGCGCACGCCTGCGTGCGGGCCGCCCTCGACGCGGGCATCACCACCTTCGACACCGCCGACGTCTACGCCCGGACCCGCGCCGAATCGGTGCTCGGCCGGGCGCTGGCCGGGCAGCGCCGGGAAGGGCTGGAGATCTTCACGAAGGTCTACTTCCCCACCGGTGAGGGCCCCAACGATCGCGGTCTCGGTCGCAAGCACATCATCGAGTCCTGCAATGCCTCGCTGCGCCGGTTGCAGACCGACTACGTCGACCTCTACCAGGCCCACCGGTTCGACCCGTCGGTGCCGCTGGAGGAGACGATGACCGCCTTCGCCGACCTGGTGCGGCAGGGCAAGGCGCTCTACATCGGCGTCTCCGAGTGGTCCGCCGAGCAGCTCACCCGCGGCGCCGAGCTGGCCCGCGAGCTGTCGGTGCCGCTGATCTCTAACCAGCCGGAGTACTCGATGCTGTGGCGCGTCATCGAATCCCAGGTGGTGCCGGTCAGCGAGCGCGAAGGAATCGGGCAGATCGTGTTCTCCCCGATCGCGCAGGGCGTGCTCACCGGCAAGTACCTGCCGGGGCAGCAGCCGCCCGCGGGCTCCCGCGCCACCGACGAGGGCGGCGGCGCGAAGATGATCTCGCGGTGGATGCGGGACGACGTGCTCTCCGCGGTCCAGCGGCTGCAGCCGGTCGCCTCCGACCTGGGCCTGTCCACCGCGCAGCTCGCCATCGCGTGGGTGCTGCAGAACCCGAACGTGTCGGCGGCGATCGTCGGCGCGTCCCGGCCCGAGCAGGTCGCCGACAACGTCGCGGCCTCCGGCGTGGAGCTCGGCGCGGACGTGCTGGACCGCATCGACGAGGTGCTCGGCGACCTGGTCACCGCGGACCCGCGGGAAACCCGCTCCTGAGCGGACCCGGCCCGGCCCGGCGCACCGCCGGCCCGGGTACGGTTCCCGCAGTCGTTCACCCGATCGCAGGAGGTGCACCGGTGGCCGCGTCCGCACGCACCCTGGTGCTCGGCGGGGCCCGCTCCGGGAAGTCCGCGCACGCGGAGGGCCTGCTCGGCGCCGAGGAGCCCGTCACCTACGTCGCGACCTCCCGGCACGACCCCGGCGACGCCGAGTGGACCGAGCGGATCGCCGCGCACGTCGTCCGCAGGCCTGCGACCTGGACGACCGCCGAAGCCGGCGACCCCGCGACGCTGCTGGAACTGCTGCGCGGCGCTCCCGCGGACGGCCCCGCGCTGCTGGTGGACGACCTCGCGACCTGGCTGACCGGGGTGCTCGACGACGCGGGCGCCTGGGACCGCGACCCGGCGGCGCTCGACGCGGTCGCGGCCCGCTGCACCGCGCTCGTCGAGGCCGTCGCGGGCTGCGCGGCCCGGCTGGTGCTGGTGTCCGCGGAGGTCGGGCTCGGAATCGTGCCCGCCACGAGTTCTGGAAGACTTTTCCGCGACCGGCTCGGCGAGCTCAACGCGCGGCTCGCCGACCGCTGCGACGCAGTGCTGCTGCTCGTCGCGGGAGTCCCGCTCCGGTTGCGCTGACCACCCGCCCCTACCCCGGAGGTAACCCTTGTCCACCGCACCCGAGAACACCCCGGTCCGGTTCGGCGCCGTGCCGCCGCCGGACGAGCAGGCGCGGCGGCAAGCGGTGGCCCGGCAGGAGCAGCTGACCAAACCGGCCGGTTCGCTCGGCAGGCTGGAAGAGCTCGGGGTGTGGGTCGCGGGACGTCAGGGCAGTTGCCCGCCGCGCCCCTTCGAACGCGCCCGGGTGGTGATCTTCGCCGGGGACCACGGCGTCGCCGAGCACGGCGTGTCCGCCTATCCCGCCGAGGTCACCGGCCAGATGGTGCGCAACTTCCTCGACGGCGGTGCCGCGGTGAACGCGCTGGCCAGGGCGAACGGCGCCACCGTGCGCGTGCTGGACGTGGCGGTGAACGCCGACACCCCGCCCGCGGTGTCCGGGCGCAAGATCCGCCGCGGTTCCGGGGCCATCGACCGCGAGGACGCGCTCACCGCGGACGAGGCGCGGGACGCGGTCGAACTGGGCAAGGCCGTCGCCGACGAGGAGATCGATTCCGGCGCGGACCTGCTCATCGCCGGTGACATGGGCATCGGCAACACCACCCCGGCCGCGGTGCTCATCGCCGCGCTCACCGGCATCGAGCCGGTGGCGGTGGTCGGGCGCGGCACCGGGATCGACGACAACGCGTGGATGCGCAAGACCGCCGCGATCCGGGACGCGCTGCGCCGGGCCCGCCCGGTGCTCGACGACCCGGTGGCGCTGCTGCGCACCAGCGGCGGCGCGGACATCGCCGCGCTCGCCGGGTTCCTCGCGCAGGCCGCGGTGCGCCGGACGCCGGTGCTGCTGGACGGCGTCGTCGTCGGCGCCGCCGCGATGGTCGCCGAGGAACTCACGCCCGGTGCCCGCCAGTGGTGGCTGGCGGGGCACCGCACCGCCGAGCCGGGCGGGACGCTGGTGCTCGAACACCTCGATCTGAGCCCGATCCTCGACCTGGAGATGCGCCTCGGGGAGGGCTCCGGGGCCGTCACCGCGCTGCCGGTGCTGTCGGCCGCGGTGCGCGTGCTGGCGGAGATGGCGACGTTCGGCGAGGCGGGCGTCGGCGGCCCCACCTCCGCCGAGGCCATCGGCCCCGACCCGGAGGACCAGGAGCTGTGACCTGCCCCGGAACGGCCGCGGCCCGATGAACGGGCTGCTGCTGGCGGTGTCCTGGCTGACGGTGCTGCCGCTGCCCGCCCGCGAGGTCGACGACCGCGCCTGCCGCCAGGCCATCGCGCTCGCCCCGCTGGTGGGCGCGCTGGTCGGCGGGTTCGGCGCGGTGCTGCTGTGGGCGCTGACGGCGCTCGGCGCGCCGGGACTGCTGGCCGGGCTGCTCACCGTGGCGGCGCTGGTGCTGGTCACCCGGGGCATGCACGTGGACGGGCTGGCCGACACCGTCGACGGCCTCGGCTGCTACGGCCCGCCGGAGCGGGCGCTGGCGGTGATGCGCGACGGCGGCGCCGGCCCGTTCGCGGTGGTCGCGCTGATCATCGCGGTGGGCGTGCAGGCGGCGGCGCTCGCCGAGCTCGCCGCGTCCGGGCGCTGGGCGGTGGTAGTGCTGGCGTGCGCGGCGGGCCGGGGTGCGTTCGTGCTCTGCTGCCGCCGCGGGTTGCCGGCCGCGCGACCGGAGGGCATGGGCGCGCTGGTCGCGGGGACCCAGCCGTGGTGGCTGGTCGCCTGCTGGTGGGCCGGGCTGCTGGCCGGGGGCGCGCTCGCGGCGTCCTGGTCGGGGGCGGCCGCGGTGCTGCTGGCCTGCGTGGTGCTGCTCGGGTTCACCGCGCACGTGCGGCGGCGCTTCGGCGGCATCACCGGCGACGTGCTCGGGGCGGGCGCCGAGCTCACCACCACCCTGGTGCTGGCGGTCTCCGTGCTCGGCTGACGCGTCAACCACCGGCGACCGAGGGGATGACGCGGACCTCGGTCCCGTCCCGCACCTCCGATCCGGCGCCGTCCAGCCACCGGCATTCCTCCCCGTCGAGGTAGAAGTTGACGTGGCGCCGCAGCCCGCGGCTCTCGTCCCGCAGCCGCCGCTCCAGCGCCGGGTGCCGGGCCGCGACCACGTCCAGCACCCCCGCCAGCGTGGCCTCCCCCGGTTCGACCTCCAGCCGCTGCCGCCCGCCCGCGTGCTCGCGCAGCAGCAGCGGCAGCACCAACGTCACCCGCACCGCCACCACCTCACCAGCTCATCGCGCGCAGCGAGAGCACGTCGGGCAGGTGCGCGGCGATCCGCTCCCAGCGGTCCCCGTCGTCGCCGCCCGCGTACACCTCGCCGCTGCGGGAGCCGAAGTACACCCCGGCCGGGTCGGCGTCGTCGGTGCACAGCGCATCGCGCATCACCGCGGACCAGAACCGGTCGGGCAACCCCTCGGACAGCCCGGTCCAGGTCTCCCCCGCGTCCTCGCTGCGGTACACGCGGCAGCGCCCGCCCGGCGGGTAGCGCGTCGCGTCGGCGGTCAGCGGGAACCCGAACACCACGTCCGGGCGGTGCGGGTGGGTCACGATCGGGAAGCCGAAGTCGCTGGGCAGCCCGTCGGCGATGGAGCGCCAGCTCGCCGCCCCGTCGTCGCTGCGGTACACGCCGTGGTGGTTCTGCAGGAAGAACCGCTCCGGCTCCGCGGGGTGCTGGGCGATCTTGTGCACGCACTGGCCGAACTCGGGGTACTCGTCCGGCAGGAAGTACGCCCTGATGCCCCGGTTGCTCGCCTGCCAGCTGTCCCCGCCGTCCTCGGTGCGGTAGACGCCGCCCGCCGACATCGCCACCACCACCCGGTCCGGGTCGTGCGGGTGCGCGAGCACGGTGTGCACCGCCTGCCCGCCGAACCCGGGCTCCCAGCGCTCCCGGTGCGGGTGGCCCCACAGCCCGCGGACCAGCTGGAACGTCCGCCCGCGGTCTTCGGATCGGAACAGCGCGGACGGCTCACCGCCCGCGTGCACGACCTCCGGGTGGTCGGCGGGACCCGGCGCGAGCTGCCACACCCGTTCCAGCGCGACCCCGGTGTCGGCGGGGAACGCGATCGGCGCCACCTCCGGTTCCTGCCAGGTGGCGCCGAGGTCGTCGCTGGTGACCACGCTCGGCCCGAAGTGCGTGCTGGAGGCGCCGACGAGCAGCCGGGGCGCACCGCGGGTGTCGGCGGCGACGGCGTAGATCTCCGCCATCGGCAGGTGTGGCCCGGTGACTTCCCAGTCCCCGCGGTGGCGGTGCGCCAGCCACAATCCCTTGCGGGTGCCGATCAGCAGGAGCACTCGGTTCGACATCTTCGCCCCCTTGACGTGGTCCACGTCATCGGAAGCTACGCCGGGGCACCGACAACCCGCCCGGGCCGAAAGCAAGGCGCCCCCTCGATTTCGCCGGGACGAGGGGGCGCCGAGCAGGGGGTTCGGTCAGGCGAGCGGGACCATCCAGCCGTGCCGGTCGGGCGCGGTGCCCTGCTGGATGGCGGTGAGCCGCTCGCGCAGCTTCATCGTCACCGCACCGGCCTTGCCGTCGGCGACGGTGAACTCGCCGTCCTGGTGCTTCACGTGCCCGACGGGGGTGATCACCGCGGCGGTGCCGCAGGCGAACACCTCGGTGAGCTCACCGGAGCGGGCGCGCTTCTCCCACTCGTCGGTGGTGATCCGCCGCTCCTCGACGGCCAGGCCCAGGTCGGCGCCGAGCTCCAGCACCGAGGACCGGGTGACGCCGGGCAGCAGGCTGCCGGACAGCTCCGGGGTGACCAGCCGGGCGTCCGCGCCGGAGCCGAAGACGAAGAACAGGTTCATCCCGCCCATCTCCTCGACGGCGCGCCGCTCCACCGCGTCCAGCCACACCACCTGGTCGCAGCCGTTCTCCACGGCCTGCGCCTGCGCGGCGAACGAGGCCGCGTAGTTGCCCGCGAACTTCGCCGCCCCGGTTCCGCCGGGCGCGGCCCGCACGTACTCGTGGCCCAGCCACACCGTGACCGGCTTGACGCCACCGGAGAAGTAGGAGCCGGCGGGCGAGGCGAGCACCAGGTACAGGTACTCGCTGGCCGGGCGGTTCACGCCGAGGCTGACCTCGGTGGAGATCATGAACGGCCGCAGGTACAGCGAACTCTCCCCCGCTTCCGGCACCCAGGCGCGGTCGACGTCGACGAGCTCGCGCAGCGAGTCCAGGAACACCTGCTCCGGCAGCTCCGGCATCGCGATGCGCTGCGCCGAGCGCTGGAACCGGCGCGCGTTCTGCTCCGGGCGGAACGCGGAGATCGCGCCGTCGGGCTGCCGGTAGGCCTTCAGCCCCTCGAAGATCGCCTGCGCGTAGTGCAGCACCGTCGTCGCCGGGTCGAGCTGCAGCGGGTGGTAGGCCTCGACCTTCGCGTCGTACCAGCCGCGCTCGGTGGAGTACCGCACCGTCGCCATGTGGTCGGTGAAGAACTTCCCGAAGCCGGGATTCGCCAGTACGTCCGCGCGGTGCGCCTCGGTGGCGGGATGCGAACTGGGAATCCGGGAGAACGAGAGTTCTGTCATGCCCGTACCGTATCGCGCGCCTCGGAACAGTGGAAACCGGTGTGTCATCGGTCGGTCCTCCTAGTGTCGGAGGCTGCCCGAACCCGTTCCAGGCGGTCTTCCCGGAGACGTACCGGTGATCCGTTCGGACCTCTATGATGAGGCCATGGGTGACCAGGAGAACCTGCCGGTGACGGGACCGACGACGGTCCAGCAGGACACGCTCGCGGCCGCGCTCGGCCTGCTGCTGCCGCTGGGCGGCGGGCTGCTCGTGCTGTGGGGGTACGCCTGGCTGGGCTGGTTCGGCGCGATCGTCGGCGGCGCGGGCGTCGCCTGGTGGGGCTTCTGGTGGTACGGCAAGCACAAGACGCTGTTCCCGAAGGACCTGCGCGGTGGCCAGGTCGGCGGGTTGGCGGCGCTCACCGCCGTGTTCGGCCTGTTCTTCTTCCTCGCGCTGGCCTGACCGGCGGGTTCAGCGCACCAGCTCGGCGGGCAGCGAGGGCAGCGCCCACCCGGGATCGGGCCGGGCGTCGCAGTGGCTGCCGTCGAACGGGAACAGCTCCCGTTCGGCGAGGTCCGCCATCCGCTCCCCCTCCGCGCGCAGCCGGTCGAGCCGCCGCTGGTCGATGCGGCCGGCGGCCAGCGCGGAGGCGAGCTCGTCCTCGTCCTTCCACGACCACTTCCCGCCGGGGAACACCTCCAGGTCGAGCACCCCGTCCACCCGGTTGACGCCGGTGGCGTCCCGCCCCAGCGGCACCTCCAGGTTCACGTACCAGTTGCGGAAGCTGCCGTCGGCTTCGAAGAACCACCACACCGAGGACCACTGCTCGGCGAACACCAACCGCAGCGTGGCCGTCGTGCGCCACACCGACAGCGCGGGCACCCGGGTGCCGGAGAACCGCTCGTGCAGCGGCAGCTCCCGCGGGGTGCGCCCGTCCGGCGAGGTGGTGATGCGGATCGGCGTTCCCGGCAGCACCCAGCACAGCAACCGGTCCGGCCGATCGTCGACCACCCGCGCCGGGTGCACGGTGCCGAGCGAACCGTCGAGGCGCCAGAAGCGGTAGAGGATGTCCGAGCCGGGCTCCCACCGGTCCGCGGGGTCCGGCCGAGCACCACGTTCGGGACCGCGTTCGAGCATGCCGACCTCAACTCCAGCGCCGAGAGACCAGGCCCGCCAGCAGCGGACCCGCGATGACCACCACGAGAGTTCCGAGCATCGCATGGACGGGCATGCTCATGGCCAGGATCACGGCCAATCCCATCCCCAGGCACGCGGACCGCATCCGCCACACCTGGTCGTCCGCGAGCAGCACCCGCGCGGCGGCGTTGGCCAGCGCGTGGTGCACCAGCAGGCAGCAGGAGGCGAAGGCCATCGCGGCGACCGGCTGCACCAGCAGCGCCACCACCGCGGCGGCGACGCCCGCGCACAGGTCCAGCAGGTACGGGGTGCCCGCGCGGCTCGTCCGGCCGAGCACCGCGGGCAGGTCCTGGTCGCGCTGGACGGCGAGCGCCGTGGAGCGCAGCGATTCGAGGATCCCCAGCAGCACCGGGAACAGCGCCAACCCCACCGCGGTGCCGACCAGCGGCCGCAACCCGCCGCCCGCGGCCGCGTCCATCGCGTCGAGCACCGGCTGCCCGGACAGCGCGAGCCGGGCCGGGCCGAGCTGGTGCAGCAGCGCCGTCGACAGCAGCAGCACCGCCGCGCCGGTCACCACCAGCGCGGCGATCACGGCCCACTTCACGACCTTGCCGCGGTAGCGGTCCTGCTCGTGGGCCGGGGCGGTGAGCCGCTCGAAGCCGAGGAAGCCGAAGAACAGCACCCCGGCCGCGCCGGTGATGCCGATGGCCCCGTCGCCCCGCGGCGGACCGACCGGTAGGCCCGCGGGCGGTTCGATCGCGAAGCACACCGCCACGACCAGCCCCACCACGACCAGCGCGAGCAGCAGCCACACCCAGGCCGCGGCGCCGCGGATGCGCAGCCCCGCGGTGGCCGCCAGCACGACGAACAGCACGATCGCCGCGGCGATCGCGGGCGGCGCGGCGGGCATCGCGTGCTGGACGATGACCTCCGCGACCGCGGCCAGGGCGGCGACCTGCCCGGCGAGCGCGGTGGCGGCACCGAACCGCGCGGGCAGCACGCCGAGCCGCGCCCGGATGCACGCGTAGCCGGCGCCGGGGCCGCGGTAGCTGGCGGACTGGTGCGCCGAGGCCAGCGCGCAGCACGCGACCGCCACCAGCACCAGCGGGATCGCGAGCGGCACCAGCCGCCCGGCGGCGAGGGTGGCGGGGGCGATGCCGACGAACAGGCCTGCGCCGAGCATGCCGCCGAGCGCCAGCGGCAGCGCCGATCCGAGCGACCGCCGAGGTCCGCCCGCGGCGGGACCCGCACCGGTTGCCGCCTGCTGCTCCGCGACCTGTTGCCCCACTCGTCCACCTTTGCAGAACGCGGTCCCCACCGGCAGCCGCCTGCCGGTCGACGCCGACCGGGCACGCCCGCGGCGGCGGCCCGGCGGGCGCCGCGCGGCCGGTCGCGCCCGGGTCCGCGGCGGCCCAGCCTACGCACCGGCACCGGCCCGTCCCGGTGCGCTTTCCCACCGGACCGCGCCGACGCGCTCCCGCGCGGGAAAACCGCTGGCGATGATCGGCGCAGCGCTAAGCTCGGACCTACGGCGCGGCCGGTCGCACCGCGACCGCCTGTCGGACCCACCGCGGCCCGCCCGATCTACAGTGGCGGTCGCGGGACGGCCTCCGACCAGGTCAGGCCCGCCGGGGACAGTCCCTACGTCCGAGATCCCCATCGACGGCGACACCGCCCGGAGGAAACACACGTGAGCACGCCGAAACTCGCCCTCACCGACACCAAAGCCGCGAAACTCACCGCGGACGTCCTGGTCATCGGCACCATCGCCGGTGCGGACGGCCCGGAGATCGCACCGGGCGGCGAGGAGGTGGCCGCGGCCTTCGACGGCGACCTGGCGAAGGTGCTCGCGACCCTCGGCGCCAGCGGCAAGGCCGAGGAGGTCGTGAAGCTGCCCGCGGGTTCCGGGCTGCGCGCGGACGTGCTGCTGGCCGTCGGGCTCGGCAAGGTCACCGGCGACTCCCCCACCGGCGAGCAGGTGCGCCGCGCCGCCGGTGCCGCGGCCCGCGCGCTGAGCGGTGTCGCGCACGCCGCGACCACGCTGGGCGCGCTGGACCTGGGCGCCGCGGTGCAGGGCACCGTGCTGGGCGCCTACTCGTTCCGCAAGTACAAGTCCGAGCCGGGCGACGACCCGGTGAACCAGGTCGACCTGGTCGTGCCGGACGCGAAGGACGACGCCGCCAGGCACGCGCTCAAGGGCGGCACCGCCATCGGCGAGTCCGTCACCATCGCCCGGGACCTGATCAACACCCCGCCGAACGACCTGTACCCGGGGTCCTTCGCCGACCGGGCGAGCGAGCTGGCCCGGTCCGCGGGGCTGGAGGTCGAGGTGCTCGACGAGGCGGCCCTGCGCAAGGGCGGCTACGGCGGCATCCTCGGCGTCGGCGCCGGTTCGAGCCGCCCGCCGCGCCTGGTCCGGCTGCGGCACAAGGGCCCGAAGGCGGCGAAGAAGGTCGCGCTGGTCGGCAAGGGCGTCACCTTCGACACCGGCGGCATCTCGCTGAAGCCGGCCGCCTCGATGGACGAGATGACCTCGGACATGTCCGGCGCCGCCGCGGTGATCGCCACGATGGTGCTGGTCTCGAAGCTGAACTACCCGCTGGACGTGACCGCGACCGTGCCGATGGTGGAGAACATGCCCTCCGGCACCGCGTACCGGCCCGGCGACGTGCTGAGCATGTACGGCGGCAAGACGGTCGAGGTCCTCAACACCGACGCCGAGGGCAGGCTGATCCTGGCCGACGCGATCGTGCGCGCGGGCGAGGACGAGCCGGACTACCTGATCGAGACCTCCACGCTGACCGGCGCGCAGGTGGTGGCGCTGGGCAAGCGCACCCCCGCCGTGATGGGCGACGAGGACTTCCGCGACCGCGTCGCGAAGCTCTCGCAGGCCACCGGTGAGGGCGCCTGGCCGATGCCGCTGCCCGAGGAGCTGCGCGGCGACCTGGACTCGAAGCTCGCCGACCTGGCGAACGTGGCCGGGCACCGCTGGGGCGGCATGCTCACCGCGGGCCTGTTCCTGAAGGAGTTCGTCCGCGACGGGCTGCCGTGGGCGCACATCGACGTGGCCGGCCCGGCGTACAACACGAACTCGCCGCACGGCTACACCGCGAAAGGCGGCACCGGTGTTCCGGTGCGCACGATCGCGGCGGTGCTCGCCGACATCGCCGAGAACGGCTGACGAAGGACTCCCGGACGGGGCCCCCCCGGGGCGCGGGGGGGGGGGGGGCCCCCCCCTCTTTTTTGTCGGTGGGCCTCAAAATTTATGATTGCGGGGCGCCGCAATACTTTTGAAGGGACGGCGGGCTGGGGTTGTTGGGGGGGTTGATCGGCCGGGGGGCATGCCGGC
>NZ_JAIUKB010000043.1:0-3067 GCF_020176785.1 Saccharopolyspora sp. 6V
CCACGGGGCCCGGGGGTGGCGGGGGCCCCCCGGCGGGGGGGGGCCCCCCCCCCCCCCCCCCCCCGGGCGCCCCCCCCCCCCCCCCCGCCCCGCCGGGGGGGGGGGGGGGGCCGGTTCGCCGTCCGCGCCACGTGCGGGAACGGTTGTGAGCCGCGTCTCAAAGGGATCACCACGGCCCTGCCCCGCGATGCCAGGATGGGGTGGTGAGCGAAACGAGCGAGCAGCAGCCGACCACCCCCGGGCCTGCGCGGCACGGTTTCGCGGTCGAAGTGGTGTGGACCGGCAACACCGGTGCGGGCACCAGCAGCTACCGCAGCTACGAGCGCACCCACGAGGTCCGCTCGGCGGGCAAGAGCACCATCGAGGCCTCCGCGGACCCGGCGTTCCTCGGCGACGCCGACCGGTACAACCCGGAGGAGCTGCTCATCGCGTCCCTGTCGCAGTGCCACATGCTGTGGTTCCTGCACCTGGCCGCGGAGTGCGGCGTGGTGGTGGTCGGCTACCACGACCACGCGCAGGGCGAGCTCGCGGAGAACGCCGACGGTTCGGGGCAGTTCCGGGAAGTGGTGCTCCAGCCGGAGGTCGCGGTCGAGGACCTGGCCAGCGTGGACGCCGCGGAAGCGCTGCACGAGCGCGCGCACGAGCTCTGCTACATCTCGAAGTCGGTGAACTTCCCGGTGCGGCTGACCCCGTCCACCCGGGTCGCGAACTGACGCGTCAGCCCAGGTCGCGGCGGCGCTGCCGGTCCCGCAACACCCGCTGCCGGGCCTGGTAGTCCCGCATCCGCTGCGGGTAGCCGAGTTTGGCCACCTCGTAGCAGGGCATCCCCTGCTTGCGGGCGAAGCGGAACGCCGCTTCCGGTCCCGCGACGCGGCGCCGGGTCCACTCCCCGTCGTGCGCGACGAGCAGCACCGTGGTCTCGGTGACGGTGGTGCGGGGTTCGACGAAGGCTTCGACGCCGTGGCGCTGCTGCGCCCAGGTCCGCAGGTGATCGGTGTCCCGCGAGTCGGCCGGACGACCCGTGGTGCGCCGTCGCCGAAAACGATCGAACAGACCCACGGCATTCGCCTCCCCGCGCGCTGGAAGCCGGCCGCGGATTCGATTCACCTGCGCGCGGCCGCACTCGGAGACACCTCCGGAAAACCGGTGCTCCCGTTCGCGATGATGCCACCGGGCGCCTGTGACGAAGCTGAGAATCGGAAAAAACGATTCAGTGGGATCGGGCACGTTCGCGCGATCAGAGCGAGCCCACGTCGCGTCGTCCCAACGGGTGGTGACAAGATGGCTGCCAGGTGTTCCGCGCCTCGCGCGACAGCCGGGCCGGGCGGCACCTCAGCGATTCAACGATGGCTGTCGAGGAGTGCGAAGTGACCGACACGTCCGCCGATCTGGTCATTCTCGGCGGCGGTTCGGGCGGCTACGCCTGCGCTTTCCGCGCGGCTGAGCTGGGCCTGTCCGTCGTCCTCATCGAAAAGGACAAGCTCGGGGGAACCTGCTTGCATCGCGGGTGCATTCCCACGAAGGCTCTCCTGCACGCCGCGGAGGTCGCCGACTCCGCGCGCGACGGCGACCAGTTCGGGGTGAAGACCTCGCTGGAGGGCATCGACATCGCGGGGGTGAACTCCTACAAGGACGGTGTCGTCGGCAAGCTCTACAAGGGCCTGCAGGGCCTGGCCAAGGCGCACAAGGTGACGCTGGTCGACGGCGCGGGCACGCTCGTCGACAAGAACACCGTCGAGGTCGACGGCACCCGCTACACCGGCAAGAACGTCGTGCTGGCCACCGGCTCGTACTCCAAGTCGCTGCCCGGCCTGGAGCTCGGCGGCCGCGTCATCGCCAGCGAGCAGGCGCTGAACCTGGACTTCGTGCCGGAGAAGGTCGTCGTGCTCGGCGGCGGCGTGATCGGCGTGGAGTTCGCGAGCGTGTGGCGCTCCTTCGGCGCCGAGGTCACCATCGTCGAGGCCCTGCCGCACCTGGTGCCGAACGAGGACGAGTTCGCCTCCAAGCAGCTGGAGCGCGCGTTCCGCAAGCGCGGCATCAAGTTCAAGACCGGCGTCAAGTTCACCGGCGCCACCCAGACCGACTCCGGCGTCTCGGTGAGCCTGGAGAACGGCGACCAGCTCGACGCGGACGTGCTGCTGGTGGCCGTCGGCCGCGGCCCGAACACCGCGGGCCACGGCTACGAGGAGGCCGGGATCCAGCTGGAGCGCGGCTTCGTCGTCGCCGACGAGCGGCTGCGCACCAGCCTGCCGGGCGTGTACGCGGTCGGCGACATCGTGCCCGGCCTGCAGCTCGCGCACCGCGGCTTCCAGCAGGGCATCTTCGTGGCCGAGGAGATCGCGGGCCAGAACCCGCAGGCGATCGACGAGGCGGGCATCCCGCGCGTCACCTACAGCCACCCCGAGGTCGCCTCGGTGGGCCTGACCGAGAGCGCCGCCAAGGAGCAGTACGGCTCGGTGCAGACCTTCACCTACGACCTCGCAGGCAACGGCAAGAGCCAGATCCTCAAGACGGCGGGCGCGGTGAAGCTGGTCCGCGCCACCGACGGGCCGGTGCTCGGCCTGCACCTGGTCGGCGACCGGGTCGGCGAGCTCATCGGCGAAGCCCAGTTGATCTACAACTGGGAGGCGCTGCCCGAGGACGTGGCACCGCTGGTGCACGCCCATCCCACGCAGACCGAGGCCCTCGGCGAGGCGCACCTCGCCCTGGCCGGCAAGCCGCTGCACGTCCACGGCTGATCCGGTCCGCTTCCCGCACCAGCACAGCACCCCGCCACACCGCACGAGGAGTCCGCGAGCGATGTCCTTCTCCGTCCAGATGCCCGCGCTAGGCGAAAGCGTCAGCGAGGGCACGATCACCAGGTGGCTCAAGCAGGTCGGCGACACCGTCGAGGTCGACGAGCCCCTGCTGGAGGTCTCCACCGACAAGGTCGACACCGAGATCCCGTCCCCCGCCGCCGGTGTGCTGCAGCGCATCGTCGCCGAGGAGGACGACACGGTGGAGATCGGCGGTGAGCTCGCCGTCATCGGCGACAGCGCCGCCGACTCGGGCTCCGCCCCCGCGCCGC
>NZ_JAIUKB010000044.1:0-70880 GCF_020176785.1 Saccharopolyspora sp. 6V
ACCACTCACCATCATCGGCACGCTGTTGAGTTCTCAAAGAACACACCCACACCATCACCCACAACCCCTGCATTCAGGGTCGCGAACTCCGGGGAGTCAGTTCATTCCGTCTTTCGTTCTTGCGATGTTTCAAACTCTAGCAGGCCCGATTTCCGGCCGTTTCAGGGGGGGTCGCTTTCGCGTTTCCGCGGTTTCCCGCGTCCCTGGCCGGCCCGATCGTCGACCTGTTCTGGAGTTGTCCACTGCTGAGTCGTGACCCGCTCCGCGAAGGAGCGCCTCTCGTTTTCAGCGACTGCCGTACGTTACCCGGTCCGCTTCGCGGTGTCAAACCCGCTCGTCCCGTCCGGTGCGCGCTTCCGGGTGAAACCCGGGCGCCGCCACCTTCGCCGTCCCCGCCAGGCTCTTGCGTCCTGTTCCGTCCGGCTTGCCGTGCGACGAAGAGAAAGTTACGCACACTCTCCGTGAATGTCAAATCGCCTGGTCAGACCCTTGACATCCACCGTCGGCGGAGGATCACTTCCCCTTCGGCCGGAGCCAGAGCTTCACCGTGCTCGTGCCCGCCGCTTCCACGGCCTCCAACAGCTCGGACGCGGGAACCGCCGTCGTGCGCCCGACCGGGACCAGCTCGTAGCCCCAGGTCCCGAACTCGCGCAACGCGGTCGCCGGGTCGTCGCCGAGTTCGGCGATGCCGGCCGGGGTGAACGAGCAGATGATCGACGGACGGTCCCGCCGCAGCAGCCGGACGAGGCCGCCGAGCACCCGGTGGACGCGGGCACCGACGTCGACGTGCACCACCGACAGGGTCATGTCGTGCAGCGTCGCGGTGCCCTCCAGCTCCTTGTCCAACCGGACGCCGGACACCCGGCCCTCGGCCGGATCGGACTCCTCGGCGGGACGCACCGAGACCCCACCGGCCAACGAGCGCTCCGCGACCAGGTCGGCGGGGGCGTCCCACGCGGCGGCCTCGATGGTGGTGAGCCGCTGGCCCCAGGCCGCGGGCACGTTCACCTCCACGTTGCGCTGCAGCAGGGCCCGGCCGTCCGCGCTGGGCTCGACCGCGATCACGGCACCGCTGTTGCCGAGCCTGCTCAACACCCGGACCGCCTGGTAGCCCACGTAGGCGCCGACGTCGAGGAACACCCCGTCCGGTTCGAGCAGCGAATCGATCAGCGCCGAGGTCTCCGCGTCCCAGGTGGCGTGCGAGGACAGCCACGGCAGCATCAGGCCGTCGTCGGCGGGCAGCCGCAGCAGCCCGGCGTCGCAGAGCACCGGGGTGCTGGTGCCGTCGCCCGCGCCGGTGTTGCGCTCGTGCTCGCGCAGCAGGATGCGCTGCAGCACGTCGGTCCGGTGCAGTGCGTAGGCCGCGTCGCTGGTGGCGGAGCGCAGCGTCGTCTCCAGCTCCTGCTCCCGGGCCGCTTCGCGCTCCTGCTCCAGCGCGTCGATCCGGTCCAGGGTCCGTTCCACCGCGGTGGTGAGGCTGTCGAGGCGCTGCGCCAGCAGGTCGTCCTGCGCACCGGGCTCCGCGGCGGAGCCGCCCTCCAGCGCGCGGAGCCTGCGGTGCTGGTCGGCGAGGTCCGCCCGGGCGCGCACCATGCCGTCGTCGATGCTGGTGAGCCGTTCGTCGAGCTGGTCGTGGCGCTGGTCGACGCGGCCGAGCTCGGCGCGGAGCTGGTCGATCTCCTCCCCGCCCCCGTCGGCGTCGTACTGGCGGCGCAGCAGCTCCGCCGCGGTCTGCTCGACGCCGTCCACCATCGAGCGCAGCACGTCGCGGATGTGGTCGTCGTAGTGGCTGAGCACCCGCAGCACCGCCTTGCGCAGCGCGGGGGCGACGGAGTTCCGGCCGCCCGCGCCGACGTCGGGCGCCCGGTGCAGCGCGTGCCGCGCGACCAGCAACGGGTGCAGCGGGTCGTCCAGGTCGCCGTGCCGGTCCTTGGCCCACTTGGTGCGCCAGTTCCGGTAGGCGTGCTCGACGTGCCCGCGCAGGCGCTCCGCGGCGTGGTTGACGCTGTGCTGGGCGAGCAGGTGGTCGCGGGCGCGCTGCCCGGCGGCCGCGATGGCCTCCGGATCGTCGGCGGCGGCGCGGAGCGCGGCGGCGGCGGCCTCCACGTCCGGTTCGCCCTGGCCCTGGCAGGGCACCAGGGTGGCACCCGCGGAACCGAGGAGTTCGGTGACGGCGCCGTGGTCGGCGGCCAGCACCGGCACCCCGTGCGCGGCGACCTCCAGCAGCCGCAGCGCGTACCGGTCGCCGCCGGCGGGGCGGTGCAGCGAGGCGACGCAGTCGGCGGTCGCGAGCAGCGCGTCCGTGTCGATCTCGTCCTCGACCAGGTGCACGCGCGGGTCGGAGGCGGTCGCGAGCCGGAGCCGCTCGGCGGCTTCCGGGTGCGCGGCGGCACCGGTGACGGCGATCAGCAGGTGCGCGTCCTCCCGTTCCGGGAACGCGGCGAAGAAGGCGGTGACCAGGCCCAGCACGTTGTCCCGGCGTTCGTCGGAGTGGTCGGCGAAGGCGCCGATGACGAACTCCTCCGACAACCCGTGGCGGGCGCGGGCGGCCTTGCGGGTGGGCAGGTCCACCGGACCGGGGTCGAGCAGCGGGAGCGCGACGACGCGGGTGGTGGGTCCGCCCGCGCGGCGGGTGGCCTGGCGGGCGGCTTCGGAGAGCACCCAGGCCTCCACGGCCCCGTCCGGATCGGTGCCGTCGGGCTGCACGTCGACCGCGAGCCGCCCGGCGGGCACCGCGAGCCCGGGTTCGCAGCGCAACACCACCGGGTAGTACGGGGTGTCCGCGGACGGCAGCCCGGAGGCGCGCACGGCGGCGCGGACCAGTTCCGCGGTGCGCCCGGTGCCGAGGACGGCCACGCCGAGCTGGTCGACCAGCGTCGAGCGCTCGGTGTCGCCGCGGTCGCCGATGGCGGCGGCGGGGACCCGGCCGCTGGCGACGCCGACGCCCGCGCACCACTCGCCGAACCCGGCGGCGTCCGCGCCGAACGGCTCCGGGTAGCTGCCGCGCAGCACCTGGTCGTCCGCCCACACCGCGGCGGTCCACCGGGATCCGCCCGCGGCGCGCTGCTTGTCGTCGGCGGGTTCGCAGGCCCAGCCGAGGAAGTCGGCGGGACCGCCGCCGGGCGCGAACGGGCTGGCCGGGGCCGTCCCGCGCTGCCACGCGTCGAGGTAGTCGCGGCGCAGCGCGGCGGGCAGCGGGGTGCCGTCGGGCAGCGCGTCGTACGGGTGCGGCTGTTCGCGGGTGTAGCCGGCTTCGACGAGCGCGTTGCGGTAGGCGGCGCACAACCCGGCGAGCACCGGGTGCTCGGACAGCAGCACCCGCGGCCGGTCGGCGTAGTGGGTGGACAGCAGCCACGGCCGCTGCGGCTGGAACCCGTCGAAGTGGATGCTGCGCAGCAGCGCGCCGTCCACCGCGTGCCCGCCGTCGCCGGTGGGGATGAGTTCGCGCTGCGCCGCGTTCCACACCGACAGCCCGACGCCCGGATCGCGCAGCACGTGGTGGTCGACGAGCGCGGGCGCGCCGTCGAGGAGCATCCCGACGCTGGGGTCGGCGCGGACCTGCTCGGCCCAGGCGGCGAGGAAGTCCTCCGCGCCGGGCCGGACGCCGAGCACGCTCGGGTCGAACGGCCCGGACTCGACGAGGTCGGTGGCGCTGGGCCGGAACCCGTCGGCGTAGAGGGTGCGCAGCACGCGCGGCACCAGCGCCACGGGCCGATCGGGGGTGAGTTCGCGCAGCAGGTCGTCGAACTCGCTGAAGATCTGCACCGACGGTTCGAGGTAGAGCGCGGTCGCCCCGGTCGCCAGCAGGTGCTGCAGCAGCCGGGGCCGCAGCACGGCGCGGAGCTGGTCGGCGGTGCAGGCGACGGCGAGGCAGGCGAACTCGTCGTCGTCGACGCCGATCCGCCCTGGCGTGACCACGTCGCCGCCGGGGGCCGCGCCGCCGACCGGCAGCACGACGAAGCGGGCTCCGGGGTGGTGGCGCAGGAACGATTCGCGCAGCACGCGGGCCGCGGGCAGCTGGCCGGGCCCGGCGACGGTGCAGCCGATCAGGGTGGCCTGCTCGGCGTCGAAGTCCGCGTCACCGGCGGCTCCGGCGGCTTCGTCGTCCCGGCCGTCGTGGTGCTCGGCGGGCCATTCCGGTTCGTCGGCCCGGTGCTCCAACAGGTCGGCGGTGGCTTCGGCGTCGGGGGCGCCGGAGGGCTCGGGCTGCGCCTGCGAATCAGTCACGGGGGCGAACCTATCGCCCCGCCCTCCGGCTGCCCACGGCCTGACCCCAGGAGATCGGCTTGAGCCCGGTCACAGGGGGTCGGGTGCCGGTCACAGCATCGGCATCAGGCTCTGCAGCTCGTAGGGCGTGACGCGGCTGCGGTACCCGTCCCACTCGTTGCGCTTGTTGCGGAGGAAGAAGTCGAAGACGTGCTCGCCGAGGGTTTCCGCCACCAGCTCGGAGGTCTCCATCTCGGTGAGCGCGTCGTTGAGGTTCTGCGGGAGGCTCGCGTACCCGGCGGCCTTGCGCTCGCCCTCGGTCAGCGACCACACGTCGTCCTCGGTGGCGGGCGGCAGCTCGTAGCCCTTCTCGACCCCGCGCAGGCCGGCGGCGAGGATCACCGCGTAGGCCAGGTACGGGTTGCAGGCGGAGTCGAGGCTGCGGACCTCGACGCGCCGCGAGGAGGACTTGCCGGGCGAGTACATCGGCACCCGCACCAGCGCGGAGCGGTTGGCGTGCCCCCAGCACACCGCGGTGGGCGCTTCGCCGCCGACGATGAGCCGCTTGTACGAGTTCACCCACTGGTTGGTGACGGCGCTGATCTCGCGCGCGTGGGTGAGGATGCCCGCGACGAACGCGCGCCCGGTGTCGGAGAGCTCGTAGGGGTTCTCCGGGTGGTAGAAGGCGTTCTGGTCGCCCTCGAACAGGCTGAAGTGGGTGTGCATGCCGGAGCCGGGCTGCGCGGTGAACGGCTTCGGCATGAAGGAGGCGTGCACGCCCTGCATGAGCGCGACCTCCTTGACCGTGTACCGGAACGTCATCACGTTGTCGGCCATGGTGAGCGCATCGGCGTAGCGCAGGTCGATCTCCTGCTGGCCGGGGGCGCCCTCGTGGTGGCTGAACTCGACGGAGATGCCCATCGCTTCGAGCGTCTCGATGGCGTTGCGCCGGAAGTGCGGGGCGGCGTCGTGGCTGGCCTGGTCGAAGTAGCCGCCGGAGTCGGCCGGTTCGGGTTCGACGCCGGTGGTGGGCAGGTTCTTCAGCAGGAAGAACTCGATCTCGGGGTGCACGTAGCAGGTGAACCCGGCCTCGGTGGCCTTGGACAGGGTGCGGCGCAGCACGTGCCGCGGGTCGGCCCAGCACGGGGAACCGTCCGGCATGGCGATGTCGCAGAACATGCGGGCCGAGTAGTGCTCGCCGTCCGGGGTCTCCCAGGGCAGGACCTGGAAGGTCGCCGGGTCGGGCTTGGCGATCATGTCCGACTCGTAGATGCGCGAGAACCCTTCGATGGCGGAGCCGTCGAACCCGATGCCCTCGCTGAAGGCACCTTCGAGCTCGGCGGGCGAGATCGCCACCGATTTGAGGATGCCGAGGACGTCGGTGAACCACAGCCGCACGAAGCGGATGTCACGTTCCTCCAGGGTGCGGAGCACGAACTCCTGCTGGCGGTTCATGCCCGCAGCCTAATTCCTGCGCTGCGCGGGTTGCGGGACCGCGCCCGTTGCGTCCTGGTTACCGTCCGGTTCGCGGGACGCCGGTGGTGGTGATCACGTGCAGCGGGTGCCTTCGGCGGGCAGTTCGAGCTCGGTGAGGTAGTCGATGCCGGCCTGGTCGACGCAGCTGTCCCCCTGCAGGAACGCGGTGTGCTGGGTGCCCTCGAAGGTGAGCAGCCGGGCGCGCAGCGCTTCGGCGAGGTGCACTCCCGCGTCGTAGGGCGTGGCGGGGTCGCCGGTGGTGGAGATGACCAGCAGCGGCGGGAGCCCGCTGACCGAGGGCTGCTCGGCTTCCCCGGTGACGGGCACCGGCCAGAACGAGCACATGTCCATGGCGCTGTTGGCGGGCAGCCCGTCGTCGAGGAACGGGGCTGCTTCGCGGTAGCGGCGGTCGGCTTCGCGCAAGACGTTCCGGTCGGTCACGCGCGGGTCGTCGACGCAGCGCACGGCGTTGAACGCGTCGGTGATGTTGCTGTAGGTGCCGTCGGCGTCGCGCCCGTAGTAGGAGTCGGCGAGGGTGAGCAGCACGGTCCCGCGCCCCCGGGCGAGCTCTTCGAGGCCGGTGTTGAGCGCGGGCCACATGTTCTGCGCGTAGAGCGCCTGGATGACGGCGGTGGTGGCGTCGGTGTAGGACAGCTTCCGGTCCCCGGCGGGCACCGGTTCCGCCAGCAGCGGCCGCGCGAGCCGCTGGAACGCGGCGGTGGCCCGGGCGGGGTCGGGGCCGAGGGCGCAATCGCGGCGTTCGGTGCACCAGCGGGCGAAGGAGTCGAAGGCGCGCTGGAACCCGGCGCCCTGCAGCACCTGCTCGTCGATGGCGTCCTGGCTCGGGTCGATGGCGCCGTCGAGGATCATGGCGCGCACGTTGCCCGGGTACTGCTCGGCGTACGCGGAGCCGATGCGGGTGCCGTAGGAGTAGCCGAGGTAGGTGAGCTTCGGGTCGCCGAGCGCGGAGCGCAGCACGTCCATGTCCTGCACGACGTCCCGGGTGCCGACGTGGGCGAGCACGTCGGTACCGGTGCGCTGCGCGCACTTGCCGGAGTACTCGCGCACTTCCCGCTCGGTCTCGGCGGTGCCCTCGGGCGAGGGGTCGGCGTCGGAGTCGAGCCGGTCGGCGTCCCACTCCTGGTCGGTGAGGCAGCGGACGGCGGGTTCGCTGGCGCCGATGCCGCGCGGGTCGAAGCCGACCTGGTCGAAGCGGGTGCCGAGCGGGGTGTTCTGCAGCGCGGGGCCGAGGCTCGCGGCGGCGCTCATCCCGGAGGCGCCGGGCCCGCCGGGGTTCATCAGCAGCGAGCCGATCCGCTGATCGGGGTCGGTGGCCGGTTTGCGCAGCACTCCGATGCTGATCTGCCTGCCCTCCGGGTGGGCGTGGTCGAGCGGCACCTGCAGCCGGGCGCATTCGAGGGCGCGGTCCTGGAAGGCCGTGCGGTCGGCGCTGCTGGTGGCGTAGTCGGCGCACGGTCCCCAGTCGAGCTGCTGGCCGTAGTACCGCTCCAGCCCGGCGGGCACGGGCCCGGCGGGACCGCTGCGCTCGGAGTGCGGTTCCAGCAGCGGCGCGCTCGGCGTGGTGGAGCAGGCGGCGGCACCGCTGAGCAGCAACAGCGCGCAGGCGGCGGTCAGCAGGCGACTCATTTAGGCGATGGTGTCACGCGTTCGGAGTCGGGTTGGTCACGGGCGGTGGGTCTTCTTCCGGCGGGTGCGCGAAGATGACGTTCATGCCGCAGTTGCGTCTCGCTCTAGCCCAGGTCAACGCGACGGTCGGGGACATCGCCGGGAACAAGGCGATGGTCCTGGACTGGACGCGCAAGGCAGTCCAGGAGGGCGCCCACGTGGTGTCCTTCCCGGAGACGGTGCTCGCCGGTTACCCGGTGGAGGACCTGGCGCTGCGCAAGTCGTTCGCGGCGGCGAACCGGGCGGCGGTGGACGCGCTGGCGGTGAACCTGCGCGAGGCCGGGTGCGGGGACGCGCTGGTCGTGGTGGGCCACCTGGACCGCGATGACGAGGGCCTGCGGAACTCGGCATCGCTGCTGCACGGCGGTGAGGTGGTGGCGACCTACGACAAGTACCACCTGCCGAACTACGGCGTGTTCGACGAGGCGCGCTACTTCGCCCCGGGTTTCGACCTGCCGATCGTGAGGCTGCACGGCCTGGACGTGGGCGTGGTGATCTGCGAGGACATCTGGCAGAACGGCGGCCCGGTGGCGGCGCTGGGCGCGGTGGGCGTGGACCTGGTGGTGTGCGTGAACTCCTCGCCGTACGAGCGGTCGAAGGACGACGTGCGGATGCCGCTGGTGGCCCGCCGGGCCGCGGAGGCGGGGGCGCCGATCGCCTACGTGAACATGGTGGGCGCGCAGGACGACCTGGTCTTCGACGGCGATTCGATGGTGGTGGGCACCGGCGGCGAGGTGCTGGCGCGCGCGCCGCAGTTCACCGAGCACCTGCTGGTGGTGGACGTGGACCTGCCCGCGGGCGGGCACACGTCGACGACGGTGCCGGAGCCGGAGGGCCGGTTGCGGCTGCCGGCGTTCGACGTGACGCGCACGGTGCTGCAGCCGGAGCCGCTGGCGCCGTACGAGCCGCTGCCCGCGCCGCCCCCGGCCGAGCCGCTGCCGGAACTGGCGGAGATCTGGTCGGCGCTGGTCACCGGGTTGCGGGACTACGTGCACAAGAACGGGTTCGGTTCGGTGGCGTTCGGCTTCTCCGGCGGCATCGACTCGGCGCTGTGCGCGGCGCTGGCGGCGGACGCGGTGGGCCCGGACGCGCTGCACGGCGTGGCGATGCCGTCGGAGTACTCCTCGGAGCACTCGCGGTCGGACGCGGCGGAGCTGGCGCGCCGGTTGGGCTGCCACTTCCAGGAGATCGCGGTCGCGGACATGGTCTCGGCGTTCGTGGGCCCGCTGGGGTTGACCGGGCTGGCGGAGGAGAACGTGCAGGCCCGTTGCCGGGGCGTCACGTTGATGGCGCTGTCGAACCAGCACGGGCACCTGGTGCTGGCGCCGGGGAACAAGACGGAGCTGGCGGTCGGCTACTCCACGATCTACGGCGACGCGGTGGGCGGTTTCGCGCCGATCAAGGACGTGCCGAAGACGCTGGTGTGGGAGCTGGCGAAGTGGCGCAACGCGGAGGCGGAGAAGCGCGGCGAGGTGCCGCCGATCCCGGAGAGCTCGATCACCAAGGAGCCGTCGGCGGAGCTGCGCCCGGACCAGACCGACCAGGACTCGCTGCCGCCGTACGACGTGCTGGACGCGGTGCTGGACGGCTACGTGGCGGGCGACCGGGACTACTCGGACCTGGTGTCGGACGGGTTCGACGCGGACCTGGTGGAGCGGGTGATCCGGATGGTGGACCGGGCGGAGTACAAGCGCCGCCAGTACCCGCCGGGCACCAAGATCACGCTGAAGGCCTTCGGCCGGGACCGGCGCCTGCCGATCACCAACCGCTGGCGGGAGAGCCGGCCCTGATCCTTCCGGGCGGACGGCTCGCCCACCGCTCCCGCCGGGCGGGCGGGCCGTTCCCCTTGAGGGCGGCGAGGGACAGCTCCGGGGTCGGGCCGTGGTTGAGGTGCACGGCGAGGAGTTCGGTGCCGCCCCAGACCAGGAAGAGCTCGCGGAGGAACGCGCGCTGCGCGCCGTCGGCGTCGTAGGTGCCGAACTCGGCGACGTAGAGGCCGAACCGGCAGCGCTGCGCGGTCAGCTCGCGCACCGCCCACACCTGGAGCCCTTCCAGCAGCGAGATCTCGTCGCCGGACGCCGGGTCGACGTCGTGCTCGACGAGCAGGTCCAGTCCCTCTTCCGGGCTGGTGAGCTGCATGAGCGAGTAGCAGGCACGCACTGGGATCACGTCCTTCTGGGAGGTCTAGGCTGCGAACGATCGACACCCTCCGTGTCGATCAGATCACCGATCGTAAAGTGTCATAGGTGACTTACCCAGGTCTCTGACGGGTGATCTTTCGCTTTCGCCGGGAAGGACGGACCGATGGGATCGACGCGCGCGACGATCGGGCGCAGGCAGCTCGGCGCGGAACTCCGCGATCTGCGGATCGCCGCCGGGCTCAGCCAGAAGGACGCCGCCGAGGTGATCGAAAGCGACACCAGCCTGATCAGCAGGCTCGAACGCGGGCAGCGCTCGATCAAGATGATGGAGCTCGACGCGCTGCTGCGGCACTACGGCGCCCCGGCCGACCGGCGAGCGCAGATCACCGAGCTCGCCAAGGCCGCCCGGCAGCGCTTGCCGCGCCGCACCTACTCCGACAACCTGCCCGGCGCGTTCCGGCGGCTCAGCGATCACGAGCAGGACGCCGCCGAGATCTGCTACTCCGACAGCGAGCTCATCCCCGGACTGCTCCAGACGGAGGACTACATCCGGGCGATGATGCGGGCGAACCGCGCCGAAGCGCTGGGAACGAGTCAGGAAGATGCCGATGCCCGGGTCGCCTTCCGCCTGGACCGGCAGCGGCTGCTGACCCGCGAGAACCCGCCGCACCTGTGGTTCGTGATCGGCGAAGCCGCACTGCGCCGCCCCATCGGGTCGGCGCAGATCCTGCACGACCAGCTCGTGCACATGATCGACTTGGCGGAACGGCTCCCCCACCTGGTCGTCCAGGTAGCCCCTTTGTCCATTGTGGACCACCCGCTGCTCGGCGGACCGGTGCAGCTGTTGCGCTTCGGCGGGGTTGCCGCGGACATCGTGCAACAGCCAACCTTGGTGGGCGGCGGCGTGTACATCACCGACGACGAGGACGTCCGGTTCTGCATCCGCGCTTTCGATCAGCTCCGAGCCGTCGCCCTCGGTCCTGCGGATTCGCAGAAGTTCATCCGGGCACGAGCAGAGGAACTCGACGATGCGCACTGACCGCGCTGCGAACGACTGGTTCACGAGCAGCTACAGCGGCCCGCACAACAACAACTGCCTGGAAGCTCGAATTGCCGCGCACGGCATCGACATCCGGGATTCGAAGGATCCCGGCGGTGGTCGTCTCCATTTCAACTTCCGGGTGTGGCGGGACTTCGTGACCCGGCTACCGCGGTAGGAACGCGGCCGGACGCACCGGTTGCGCGGAGTGGAGCAACCGGTGAACGGATCACTGGACCGATCATGGTGGACGAATGGCGCACTCGTTCCGATAGTCTCCCCGTCACCGAGCCGCACAGCTGAGCTGCCGGGAGGGCTTGCATGGGGTGGAGAACAACGGCGTCCGCCGCCGCGCTCGCCGCGTTGACGGGAGTGCTCGGCGGCGGCTGCGCTTTTCCCGGCGGCGAACCGGAAAGCGCGGGAACCGATCAGTCCACTGCGGACCGGTCCAGGTTGGACGAGGTCACCGAGCGCGGCGAGCTGCGGGTGTGCAGCACCGGGGACTACCGGCCCTTCACCTACCGCGACGAGGCCGGGGCCTGGAGCGGCATCGACGTCGACATGGCGCGCGACCTGGCCGTGTCGCTGCACGTGCGCGCCACCTTCGTCGGCACCACCTGGTCGACGCTGAACGAGGACTTCCGGCAGCGGTGCGACATCGCGGTCGGCGGCGTCTCGATCACCCTGGGGCGAGCCCGCGAGGTGTTCTTCACCGAGCCCTACGCGGTCGACGGCAAAACTCCGATCACCCGCTGCGAGAACGCGGCGCGATTCCGGACGCTGGAGCAGATCGACCGGCCCGGAGTTCGCGTGGTGGTGAACCCGGGCGGGACCAACGAAAAGTTCGCCCGCGAGAAGTTGCACCGCGCGGAGATCGTTCCGCACCCCGACAACAACACGATTTTCGACCAGCTCCGCAACGGCCGAGCCGATCTCATGATCACTGATGGTTCCGAGACCAAATGGCAGGCAAGGCAACACCCCGAACTGTGCGCCGTGCACCCCGACCAGCCGTTCACCTTCGCCGAGAAGGCCTATGCGCTGCCCCGCGGCGACGTGGACTTCCAGGAGTTCGTGAACCAGTGGCTGCACCTGCGGACGCACGACGGAACGTACGACCGGATAGCAGAACCGTGGATCGGCTGAACCCCGGAAGCGGAACCGAAAAGGCTCGCAGCAGGAATCGTGGCGGCCCGAACCCGCCCCGACCAGGCGCACCGCGGCGCGGACACGCACTCCACCAGCGGAGATCACCTACCGGTGTTTCCACGCCCCGGAGAGTGAGTAGCATCGCGAGCCCAGGGGAGATCCGCGGGATTTCACCGAGCAAGCCGGACCAGGGGCTGCCGGGGGCGCACCCGGCCCGCCACCCGCGCTGCGCTCCCCCACCGCACCGCCGAGGGCCCGCGGTGCGCAGGCCAGAGCCACCGACCGCGACGAGGACCTGATTGATGTCAGCACCCACCTACACCCAATCCGCGGCCAAGCGCCGCCACCTGGCCCGATCCCTGCTGGTACTGCTGATCTCCGGGGTCGTCACCGCTGGGCTGAGCACCTGGGCCGCGCTGGCGAGCCCCGAACCCGCGCGGCTGGTGATCGCCTGGAGCACCGGCATCGCGGCCGCGCTGATCAGCATCGCGTTAGCCCTGGCCAGCTGGGGGATGCAGAACGCGAACTTCTACCGCACGCGCGCGGAGAAGGCCGACGGCGCCACCGCGAAGCTCGCCGACGAAACGCTCCCCGCGCTGGTCACCCGGCTGCGGTCCGGGTCCTCGGTGGACACCGCGCTCAGCGAGATCGACCACCCGCGCAACCCGACCCACCAGCGCATCCTGCGCACCCTCGGCCAGGAGATCGGCAACGGGGAACGCTCCCGCGCCGCCGCCATGCTGGCGTGCGCGAACGCCGCGGGCCGGATGCAGGCGCTGTCGACGAACATGCTCGCCAGCCTCCGCGAGATGGAGGAGCGGCACGACGAATCCGTGCTCGGCGACCTGCTCGAACTCGACCACACCACCGCGCAGGCCGGCCGCCTCGCGGACAGCATCGCGGTCCTCACCGGTGCCCGCTCCGGCCGCCGCTGGACCAAGCCGATCAAGATGGAGAGCATCCTGCGCGGCTCGGTCGGCCGCATCGCCGCCTACAAGCGGGTCCGGCTGCACTCCACCAGCACCATCGCCATCGTCGGCTACGCCGCCGAAGGCGTGATGCACGCGCTGGCGGAGCTGATGGACAACGCCACCAGCTTCTCCCCGCCGTCCGAGCTCGCGCACGTCTACGTCGAAGAGGTCCACTCCGGTGTCGTCGTCACCATCGAGGACGGCGGCCTGGTGATGAGCGAGGCGGCGATGAAGCGCGCCGTGCACGCCGTCGGCTCCGAACCGCTGGACCTCACCAAGCTCAACGGCACCCGGCTCGGCCTCGCCGTCGTCGGCTGCCTCGCCCGCAAGCACGGGCTCACCGTCTCGTTCCGCCCGTCCTCGCGCGGTGGCACCGGCGTCGTCGTGATGATCCCGCGCAAGCTGATCACCCAGCCGCGCAAGCAGGAGGAGATCACGCTGCCGAGCCGCAGCGTCGGCGTCACCCCGCGGCCCGCGCAGCTGAGCTCCGTCCCCAGCGGGGGCACCACCACCGCCACCGGAACGCTGCCGCGGCAGGACGTCGCCACCGACACCCGCACCGCCGACACCGCCGACCGACGGGAGCCGACCGTGCAGAACCTGCCCAAGCGCCGCCGCGGCGAAACGCTCGCGGCCGCGGCACCGTCCCTGGCGGCCGGACCCGAGGACGAGACCACCAAGAAACCCGCCCCGTCCCGGCCGCGGCCGAACGCGGGCGCCCGCTTCGGCGCGTTCCGGCAGGCGAGCCGGCCCAGCGACGGCTCGCAGTCCGACGACGCGCGCTGATCGACCTGCCGACGAAAGAAGGAATGGAGGCAGGGGCGACCGGCCACGCCGGGAACCCCGACATCTCGATGAACAACGACCACAACCTCGACTGGTTGCTGGAGAACCTGCTGGGACGCACTCCAGGCGCCAAGCACGCCCTCGTGCTGTCCAAGGACGGCCTGAAGGTCTGCCACTCCCCCGGGCTCAGCAACGACCAGGCCGACCAGCTCTCCGCGATCGCCTCCGGCATCCAGAGCCTGTCCTACGGCGCCTCCGTCGAGTTCGGCGACGGCAGCGGCGGCGTCCGGCAGTCCATGACCGAGTTCCACGGCGGCCTGCTGTTCATCGTCGAAGCCGGTGAAGGCGCGCACCTCGCCGTGCTCGCCGACGAGGAAGCCGACGTGGGCGTCATCGGGCACAACATGAACGAGCTCGTCGAGCAGATCGGCGACTACCTCAGCGCTCCCCCGCGCCAGGCCCAGCCGAGCGGGTTGTCATGACCTGGCGGCCCCTCCACAACGAAGATCCGGACCGGCTCTACACCGTGACCGGGGGACGCAGCAGCGCGAACGAAGAGTCCCTGGACCTGGTCACGCTCATCGTCAGCGAGTGCGACCCGGCCCCCGGCATGCAGTCCGAGCACATCCGGATCCTGCACATGTGCAAGCAGCCGATGGCGGTCGTGGAGATCTCCTCCCACCTGGGCATGCCGGTCGGGGTGGTGAAGATCCTGCTGTGCGACCTGCTCGACACGAACCGGATCACGGCCCGCCACCCCACCTCCGCGCCGTCCGGCCGCAGGCAGGCGCAACTCCCCGACCCCGACATCTTGAAGCAGGTTCTCGTTGGACTCCACAAGCTCTGACCCCACGAGCCGGCCGCTGCGCAGCACCGCCAGCGACGGGCTCAAGATCGTCATCGTCGGCGGCTTCGGGGTCGGCAAGACGACCATGGTCCGCTCGGTCAGCGAGATCCGTCCGCTGAGCACCGAGGAGACCATGACCCAGGCGAGCCTGGGCATCGACGACTCGACCGCGGTGCGGGACAAGACCACCACCACGGTCGCGTTCGACTTCGGCCGCATCAGCCTGGACGCCGAGCGGGTGCTGTACCTGTTCGGCGCCCCCGGGCAGCAGCGGTTCTGGTTCCTCTGGGACCGGTTGTTCTCCGGGACGCTCGGCGCGGTCGTGCTCGTCGACACCCGGCGCCTGGAGGACTCCTGGTACGCGATCGACCGGCTGGAGCACCACGGCATGCCGTTCATCGTGGCGCGCAACAACTTCGGGGAGCAGGACCACGACCTCGAAGCGGTGCGCGACGCGCTGTCGCTGCCCGCGCACATCCCGCTGATCGACTGCGACGCGCGGGACCGGACGTCGAGCAAGAACGTGCTCATCGAACTCGTCAACCACCTCTACGCGCTGGCCACCGCGCCAGCGGGGGCGAGACCATGAGACCGGCCGACCCCGGTACCGCCGACCGGCCGGGCTGCCCCGTGCGGCACGACGGCACCGTCGCGCTGCACGGGCCGCAGTTCACCGAGGACCCGGCCGGGCTGTACCGGCGCATGCGCGCCGAGCACGGCCCGGTCGTGCCCATCGAACTGGAAGGCGGGGTGCCCGCCTGGTTCGTCGGCGACTACCGCGAGATCAACGAGGTGTGCGGCGATCCGCGGGTGTTCGCCCGCGCGCCGCACCGCTGGCGGCACTGGGACCGGGTCCCGGAGGGCTGGTCGCTGCTGCCGTACGTCGCCGCCCAGCCCTCCATGGGCTTCACCGAAGGCGACGAGTACCGCACCAGGGTCGAGATCTTCGCCGACGTGCTGGGCGGGTACGACCAGTTCGAGCTGCAGGCGCACTGCGAGCAGCACGCCGACCGGCTCATCGACGCCTTCGCCACCGGCGGCGAAGCCGAGCTGATCGCGCAGTACGCCGACGCGCTGCCGCTCTACGTGCTGGCCCAGGTGTGCGGGGTGGCGCCGGAGCAGACCGAGGGCCTGGTCCACGACATGACCGGCTCCATCGGCGGCGGGGACAGCACCGCCGCGCTGGACCGCATCGTGCGGCGGATGCACTCGATGGTCGCGGCCAAGCGGGAGAACCCCGGGCCCGACCTCACCAGCCGGATGCTGCGGCACCAGGACCGCGTCACCGACGAGCAGATCGCCTACGACATGCTGATCACGATGACCGCCGGGCACCTGACGGTGGCGCACTGGATCGGCAACACGATGCGGTTGATGCTCACCGACGAGCGGTTCGCGATCGGCCTCGCCGGGGGCAGGCGGTCGGTCGGGCAGGCGCTCAACGAAGTGCTCTGGGAGGAGACCCCCACCCAGAACTACATCGGGCGCTACGCCACCCAGGACGTCCAGCTCGGCGGCAGGCTCATCCGGGCCGGGGACATGCTGGTGCTGGGGCTGGCCGCGGGCAACACCGACCCGCGGATCCGGCCCGGCTCCTACGCCGACTCCGTCGGCAACAACGCGTTCCTGTCCTTCGGCATCGGGGACCGCGGCTGCCCCCACCCGGCACCGGAGGTCGCCGAGACGATCGCCCGCGCCGGCATCGAAGTGCTGCTGGACCGGCTGCCCGACATCCGGCTCGCGGTGCCGCCCGGCGAGCTCCGGTGGATCCCCTCGGTGTGGATGCGGGGACTCACCGCGCTGCCCGTGCGGTTCAGCCCGAGCTACGTCGTCGGCGCCTGAACCGGCGCGCCCGGTGGATCGGCCGACGTCCACCGGTCGCGGCAAGACCGAGGATGCCGTCACCCGTCGTCGGCAACGGCCGCTCGCCGCGCGAGCCGGGCCGACGTCACCTGACGACATCCGGTGATCCGACCTCGACCGGGCCGGACCAGGCCCGGTCGTGCACCGGAGATCAGGCCACTCCCTGTCCGAACGGAAACCCGGGAGCTTCATCCCCATGACCGACCCAGACATCTGGCCCACGACCGACCCGAGCCCGAGCGGCTGCCCGGTCGGCCGGGAGCCCATCGCCCTGCACGGACCCCGGTTCCAGCAGAACCCGTCGCAGCTGTACCGGCAGATGCGCAACGACTACGGGCCCGTCGCGCCGGTGCGCCTCGAAGGGGACGTGCCCGCCTGGCTCGTGCTCGGCTACCGCGAGATCCACCAGGTGGAGAACAACCCCGAGCTGTTCGCCCGCGACACCCGCCGCTGGAACGCCTGGGACAAGGTGCCGGAGAACTGGGGGCTGATGGCGTTCGTCGGCTACCAGCCCTCGCTGATGTTCACCGAAGGCGACGAGCACCGCCGCCGCACCGGCGCCATCGGCGAATGCCTCGAAGCCGTCGACCAGTTCGAGCTGCGCAACATCTGCGAGCAGATCGCCGACGAGCTCATCGACGGCTTCGCCGGCGGTGGCGAAGCGGACCTGATGGCGCAGTTCGCGCACCCGATGCCGCTGCGCGTGATGGCCCGCCTCTTCGGCCTCGGCGACGACGAGGCCGGGGCGCTCATGCAGGACCTCACCGACACCGTCGCCAGCGACGACGGCGTCGGCGCCTACCAGCGCATCCAGGACCGGATGCAGCGGCTCGTCAAGCGCAAGCAGGAGAACCCCGGCGCCGACCTGCCGTCCCGGCTGCTGGTGCACCCGGCGGGCATGACCGAGGAGGAGATCCTGCAGGACCTGCTGGTGGTGCTCACCGCCGCGCAGCAGCCCGTCGCGTACTGGATCGGCAACGCCATCCGGCTGATGCTCACCGACGAGCGGTTCGCGGTCACCCTCTCCGGGGGCAGGCGGTCGGTCGGGCAGGCGCTCAACGAAGTGCTCTGGGAGGACACGCCCACCCAGAACTTCATCGGCCGCTTCGCCTCCCGGGAGACCGAGCTCGGCGGCCAGCGCATCCACACCGGGGACATGCTGGTGCTCGGCTTCGCCGCCGCCAACACCGACCCGCAGGTGCGGCCGGACGCCTACTCCGACTCCATCGGCAACAACGCGCACATGTCCTTCGGGCACGGCGAGCACGGCTGCCCGCACCCGGGGCCGGAGATCGGCGCGGTGATCTCGCGGATCGCCATCGAGGTGCTGCTGGACCGGCTGCCGGACGTGGTGCTGGCCGCCAACCCGGACGCGCTGGTGTGGCTGCCGTCGGTGTGGATGCGGGGGCTCCAGGCCCTGCCAGTCCAGTTCAGCCCCAGCTACACGGTCAGCGCCTGAGACCTCTTCCGCTCGTTCTGCGGAGTGAAGCAGGTGGCGGAACCTCAGCGGGATTCTCACTGCGGAATCCTTTTCCCAAGTGGCTCCGCCACGAGGGAAGAAGCTGTCCTCGCGAGAATCCCGCTGAGAACCCGCGGGTGGTCCTGTTGCTCTGGTGGTCGGCGGTTCAGCGGCTTCGCCGCTGATGAGGACTAGGAACAGGTACGACGGTGTCCGGTTCGATGTGCCCGTCCGGCAGGTGAACGGCCCATCGGCCCGAGCGGTTCGGGTGGGTGGGCCGTTCGGCTGATCCGCGGGCCGGGCTCAGGCGGGCGTGAAGACGACGGGGACCGACTCGGGGCCGCGGGTGAACACGCCCTGCTCCGGCGGGTCGAAACCCGGGGCCAGCCGCGCGTCCGGCATCGCGTCCAGCAGGTCGTTGATGCCGATCTCGATCTCCGACTTCGCCAGCAGCGCCCCCACGCAGAAGTGCCTGCCCAGGGCGAAGGACAGGTGGTCGGCGGCGGCGGTGAACGCGGTGCGGGCGGGCAGGTCCTCGCGGAACACGTCGAAGCGCTCCGGGTTCGCGTAGTGCTCCTCGTCCCGGTTCGCCGCGCCGATCAAGCAGGTGAGCGTGCTGCCCTTCGGCACCACCCCGCCGCTGAGCTCCACGTCCTCCGCGGGCTGCCGCATGATCATGTGCACCGGCGGGGAGTAGCGCAGCGTCTCGGCGAACGCCTGCGGGACCAGCTCGCGGTTCTCCCGCACGGCCGCCAGCTGCTCCGGGTGCCGCAGCAGGTTCAGGAACATCGCGGCGATCGCCTTGTCCGTGGTCTCGCCGCCCGCGGCGAGCAGCAGGCTGCAGAACGCCTTGATGTCCTCGTCGCTCATCTTCGTGCCGTCGATCTCGGCGGTGCACAGCGTGGAGAGCAGGTCGTCGCCCAGGTTCTCCCGGCGTTCCTGGATCACCGGGATCATGTACTCGGCGAACTCCTCGCGGGTCCGCATGCCCGACTCGATCACGTCCGGGTCCTGGCTCAGGTTCCCCAGGAACGCGATGATCGACGTGTACCAGCCCTGGAAGCGGCCCCGGTCCTGCTCGGCCAGGCCCAGCATGTCGGCGATCACGTTGATCGGGAACTTCGTCGCGTAGTCCGCGACCAGGTCGACCCGGCCGGTGCCGCGGAACTCGTCGATCAGCGCGCGCGAGTTGCGCTGGATCACCGGCAGGAACTTCTCCTGCAGCTCGCTGCCCCGGAACGCCGGCGCTACCAGTGCGCGGCGCACCGCGTGCTCCCGGCCGTCCAGCTGCAGGATGGTGCGCCCGTGCACCGGTTCCAGCTGCCAGTCGTAGTTCTGAGTGGTGAACACCGGCTCGCGGAAGGCCCGCTTCACGTCCGCGTAGCGGGAGATGATGTAGCTCTGGGTCGGTTCGTGCCACAGCAGCGGGAAGTCATCTCGCAGCACCTGGTACGACGGGTTGGGGTCCCGGGCGAAATCCGGGGACAGGATGTCTGGAGCTTTTTCTGCCGCGGTCATGCTGCTCCCTCTGTGATGCATTGCAAACCCGATCAGGCTAGGCAGCAGAACCGGAACAGGTCCAGTAGATGATCTTGACTTGACCCGGAGAGCGCAACGCACTGGGCCGAAGGTGGGCGTCAATCCCGCTGCCTGCTGCGTTCGGTTGCCACCACCTGATCCGCCGAGCGCAACGCGAGTGCATCGATGCACACAACCGTTCGCCATCCCGGCCGCACCGCTGGTTCCGCGCCAGACGAGCGATCTGTTGCAACCAACGGCTGCAACGATGCTCATCGCCGCCGGCCGCGGCTGTGACGTGCATCGTCCGGCCCTCCTCCCCGCACCCCCGCGCGTGCGACCCTGGCGAACGCAAGACGTCGCAGAACGCCCAGGGACCCGCAGCACGGGCCTTGAGGAAGAAGGACGGTCGAAGATGACTGCTGCACCGCAGCCTGCCCAAGGCGAGACAGCCGCCCCGTACGGGAGCACCCCGGCCCGGCGCCGCGTCCGCATCCACCACCTGCAACAGCTCAAGGAGCGCGGCGAGAACTGGCCGATGCTCACCTCCTACGACATGTACACCGCGCGGATCTTCGACCAGGCCGGGATCCCCGTGCTCCTGGTCGGCGACTCGGCGGCCAACAACGTCTACGGCTACGAGTCCTCGCTACCGGTGACCGTCGACGAACTGCTGCCGCTGGTCCGCGCCGTCACCGGCGCCGCCGAACACGCCCTCGTCGTCGCCGACCTGCCGTTCGGCTCCTACCAGGCCTCGCCCGAGCAGGCGCTCGGCACCGCGGCCCGCTTCATGAAGGAAGGCCGCGCCCACGCCATCAAGCTCGAAGGCGGCAAGCGCTACGCGGCCCAGGTCGAGGCGCTCGTCTCCGCGGGCATCCCCGTCATGGGGCACATCGGCTTCACGCCGCAGAGCGAGCACGGCCTCGGCGGCTACCGGGTGCAGGGACGCGGCGACCAAGCCGCCGAACTGCTCGCCGATGCCCGCGCGCTGCAGGAGGCCGGCGCGTTCGCCGTCGTCCTCGAAATGGTGTCCGCCGACGCCGCCAAGCAGGTCACCGCCGAACTCGACATCCCCACCATCGGCATCGGCGCCGGGCCGGACACCGATGCGCAAGTGCTGGTGTGGACCGACATGGCCGGGATGAACACCGGGCGCACCGCGCGCTTCGTCAAGCGGTACGCCGACCTCGGCGGCACCCTCGCCGACGCGGCGAGCCGCTTCGCCGACGAGGTCCGCGGCGGGTCGTTCCCGGCGGCGGAGCACTCCTTCAACTGACCCCGCGGTGGGAGTGAACGGACCGTTCGTCCAGCTCTATCGGACGGACGGTCCGTTCACTCAATGCGCGCGGTGGGCCAGGACGTCCGCGTGGCACTGCTCCGGTGCGCACCAGCACCCCAGCGCGCGCCCGTTGAACTCGCCCTGCCGCAACCGCCGCAGCAGTTCCGGCTGCTCGTCGAGCCACTGCTCGTAGTGCTGCACCATCGCCGCCCGGTCCTGCTTCGCCTCCTTGACGAACGGGCTCGCGAAGTCCGAGGCGGGCCACGAGTGGCGCGGCCCGGAATGACCCACGTAGGTCAGCAGGCCCTCCCGTTCCAGCCACGGCAGCAGGTGCCGGTGCGGCCCGTTCTTGCGGACGTTGACCACGGTGGCGCGGCCGTCGAGCAGCTGGCTCGCGCGCTCCCGCTCGTCATCGGTCCACTTCGCCGCCTCCTGGGGCAGCTGGGCAGGCAGTTTCGACATCGCCGCTCACCCCCTGGCGCTCGGGTTTCCGCACGGCCGGCCGCTCACACGTCGGTGATGCGGATCCCGGCGTGCGCCTTGTAGCGCCGGTTGATCGCGATGAGGTTCGCGGTCAGCGCCTCCACCTGGTGGGCGTTGCGCAACCGGCCGCCGAAGAGACCGCGGACCCCGGGGATCACGTCGGCGAGACCGCGCACCACGTCGGTGGCCTCGCGGTCGTCGCCGAGCACCAGCACGTCGAGGTCGACGTGGTCCACCGACAGGTCCGCCAGCGTCACCGCCGAGACGTGGTGGAACGCGGCGGTCACCCGCGAATCCGGCAGCAGCGCGGCGGCCTGCTGGGCGGCGCTGCCCTCCGGCACGTCCAGCGCGAACGGCCCCTGCTTGTCGAAGCCGAGCGGGTTCACGCAGTCCACGACGATCTTGCCGGCGAGCGGTTCGCGCAGCGCCGCCAACGTGTCGGCGTGCGCGTCCCACGGCAGCGCGGCCAGCACGATGTCGGCCGCGGCCGCGCAGGCCGCGTTGTCCTCGCCGCTGACCTGCCCGCCGGAGATCTCGGCGATCTCGCGGGCCGCGTCCTGGGCTCGCTCGGCCTTGCGCGAGCCGATCACCACGCGCAGGCCCGCCGCGGCCCACCGGATCGCCAGCCCCCTGCCCTGCGCGCCGGTGCCTCCGAGCACACCGACGGTCATCTCGCGCACCTCAGCCACGACGGGCCTCCTCGTTGTCACCTTGCGACGCTGCCCTTCCACGATCCGCATCCGGCGGACCCGGCGCTAGACGGGCCCGCTGTGCTCATGCCCACTGAACGCGCCCACCCTCTCGAACCCGATCTCACCCGTTCGCACTACCCCCGGGAAGTGGATCTAGGTCCAGGTCGCGCTCCCCCGGCGGCTACCCGCGCGGTGCGGTCCGCACTCGGCGGGCGGAGCGCGGCCCCGATCAGGCGGTGGTGAAGGTGACCTCGCGGCGGTGCGGATCGGCCCGGGTGAGGCGGACCCGGATGCGCTGGCCCTCGGTGAGGTCGTCCCCCGCGCAACGCGCGATCACCGGCGGCTCGGCGATGAACACCTCACCGTCGCCGGAACCGGTCCGCAGCACCGTCGCCGGGAACACCGAGCCCACCTCGCCGGCCAGCGACCACGCCTGCGCCTGCGCGAGGCACGCCCGCTCCACCTGCGTCGCCACCCGGTCCGACGAGCCCATCGCGGACGGCAGCGCGGGCAGCGCCTCCCGCACCCACTCCGGTACCGGTGAACCCGAGCTCACCGCCAGGCACACCTCGGCGCCGTAGCGGTCCACCAGGCGCCGCAGCGGCGCCGTCACGTGCGCGTAGGCCGCGCCGATCCCCGCGTGCCGCGGCTTCGGCGGCGGACCCGAATCGAACGACGTGTAGCCGGCGCCGCGCAGCAGCCGCGTCGCCGCCACGTGCACCGCCAGCGCCTCCGGCCGCACCGGGTCCAGCCCGGCCAGCGCCTCCGCGGGCGGTAGGTCCTCCGGCCACTCCACGCCCAGCCGGGCCGCGGACCGGCGCAGCGCCGACACCGTCGGCGGCTCCGGGTCCGGCACCGTGCGCAGGATCCCGACCCCGGCGTCCAGCATCATCTCCGCCGCGCACATGCCGGTGAGCAGGGAGATCTCCGCGTTCCACTCCTCCACCACCAGCCGCGGCCGCAGCGCGACCCGCCAGCCGCCCGCGCCGTCCGACTCCACCTGCTGCTCCGGCAGGCCCAGTTCGATGGCACCGCGGCGCACCGCCTGCTCGCGGCGCAACCGGCCCACCACCGGCAGGAGTTCGATCGCCGGGTGCGCGACCCCGGCCCGCAGCGAGCGCTGCACCGCCTCGTAGTCCAGCTGCGCGGCGGAACGCACCCACGCCCGCCGCACCAGGACCGAGGTCGCCACCCCGTCGGAATCCAGGTCGATCGTCCACAGCACCGCCGGGCGCACCTGGTCCGGCAGCAGGCTCGCCGCGCCCTCCGACAACAGCGTCGGGTGCAGCGGCACGTTCCCGTCCGGCAGGTACAGCGTCTGGCCGCGGCGGCGCACCTCCGCGTCCAGCGCCCCGCCGGGACGGACGAAGGCGGCCACGTCGGCGATCGCGTACTGCACGCGGAACCCGGTGCCGCGGCGGGCCAGCAGCACCGCCTGGTCCAGGTCCTTCGCGCCCACCGGGTCCACCGTGACCAGCGGGAGCTCGGTGGCGTCGACCCGGTCGGCCTCCAACACGGGTTGCGCGACGTTCTGCTCCACCTCGCCCAGCGCGGCGGTGGGGAACTCGGCGGGGAGCCCGAAGTCGGCGCGGACGGCGGCGAAATCGCACCCGTCGGCGGAGCGGCGCGGCCGCGGCGTGCGGCCGGCCCCGAGATCGGGGGCTGCGACGGCATCGGTACCACCCCGTGGTGCCCGCGCCGCCGTAGTCATCGGAGCTCAGTCCCCCTCGGACCAGCGGCGATCGGCTTCGTCGGCGGCCTCGGTGCGCTCCTTCGCCAGCTCCAGCGCGTGCTCGGCCGCGGCGCGATCCGCGTAGGGCCCCAGCCGGTCGGCGGCGCGGCATCCCGCGGCGGGCTCGACCTGCTGATGCTTCAGGCAGAAGTACCAACCATCCCGGGCCATGCGTCGAGCCTCGCACGCGGAACCGCTCCGTGTCACGCCTCCGGACGGCGCACCCGATCCGGTCACCACGCACCCGGCCCGGTCACCACGCGGGCGGCGGTGGCGCGCCCGGCCCGATCACCACGAGGGGCGGGCGGACCCGGTCACCACGCAGGAGGCGGCGGGGCGCCCGGTGCGGGCGGGGGACCCGGGTGGTGCCCGGCCGGATTCGTGCGCTGCGGTATCGGGTCCAGGCAGGACACCAGCACCTGCTGGCTCTCCGGGTTCTCGATGCGGCGGCCGTCGCGCATCCGGTACTCCAGCTCGCCGCTGTCGCCGACCTCCACGGTGCAGCCGACCTCGGCGAGCTGGTCGTCGTCGAGGTCCACCAGCCGCTCGTACCGGGACGGCACCACCCGGTACACCGGCCACTGCAGGTGCCCGAAGGCCTGGTGGAACTCGGCGAGCAGGTGGCGCATGTGCTGCTGCCAGGGCAGCGGCATCGATTCCGCCAGCGAGCGCGGCAGCACCGCGTACCCGGCGTCGACCCCGTGCCCGGCGCGGGAGAGGTAGTCGCCCAGCGGCGTGCTCGACGCCGGAGGTGCCGAACGCCTCGGAATGGGGTCTGGGGTGAACATGCTTCCTCCCGGAGTAGGACACACCGCGGGACTCGCACCGCTCGGCGGTGGTCGTCCCGCGCACGCGGCGGGGCGGGCCGCGGACCCGCGCGCCGCCAGGCCGGGCCGGCGAACGGCCCGAGACCAAGATTGCCACAGCGGACCGCCGCGATCAGCGGTCCGACGGCCCACCGGAGATCGTGTCGCAGCGCGATCCTCCCGTCACCGCGCGTGCCGGCCCGGATGCTCCCGGACCGGCTACACCGGCTGCCGCACCGGGGTCTCCCCCGGGCGTCCGCCGGGTCCGATCTCCGGGACGCCCGGCTGCTCGCCGCCCGGCGCGGGCTGCACGGTGGGCTGCGCGGCCGGGGCGGGCTCGTCCGCGGCGGGGCGCACCACCATCGGCAGCAGCTCGCCGCCGTCCCACAGCTCGGTGCGCTCCACCGACTCGCCGGGCTGCGGCGCGTGCAGCACCTCGTTGTCGCCGAGGTACAGCGCCACGTGGTGGATCGCCCCCGGCTCCCGGCCCGCACCCCAGAACACGAGGTCGCCGGGCTGGGCCTGGTTCAGCGGGACGTGCGCGCCGCCCTCGGCGTACTGCGACCGGGAGTACTTCGGGATGGTCACCCCGGACTCCTTCCAGGCCATCTGCGTCAACCCGGAGCAGTCGAACGAGTCCGGCCCCGCCGCGCCCCACACGTACGGCTTGCCGATCTGCTGGTCGGCGAAGCTGATGGCCTTCGTGGCCAGCACCCCGGCCGCGGGCAGGTTCTCGCAGCCGCTGAACCCGGACACGTTGCCCTCGACGCTGACCAGGTGCGCCGCCAGCGGCTCCCACTCGTGGTAGCGCAGCGGATAGGCGGAGCGCTCCACGCGCTGCGCGGCGGTGCCCGGCTGCAGCTGCTCCCAGCCGGGGATGTCCAGCAGCACGTCGTAGAACTTGTTGATCTGGTACTCGACGTTGGTGACCTGCGCGACGCTGCCCCAGCCCATCGACGGCCGCATCTGGAAGATGCCCAGCGAGTCCCGGTCGCCGTAGGTCAGGTTCGACAGGTTCGACTCGGTCTTGCCCGCCTGGATGGCGATCTGCCACGCCCGCGGCGGCAACTTCCGCTGCTGACCGATCTTGATGATCTCCTTGGCGATCAGCACCGACTCCTGGTCGAGGCTGCCCGCGTCCCGCTCCCCGCGGCCCGCGCCGTCCCCGGACGGGCCGAGGCCCGAGCTGCACTCCGACCAGCTCTGCCCGCCCTGCATGCCGGAGAGCACGACCACGAACGCGCCCAGCCCGACCAGTCCGGCGAAGCCGGACAACACCACGACCGCGACCAAGAGTTTCCGCATGTCAGCTCACCTTGTTGTAGCCGGAGACGCGCCATCCCTGCTCGGTTCTCATCACGTCGACCTCGATGTCCCCGGCGTCGGTGGGCAGCCGGGCCGCGATCGAATTGGCGGTGGAGCTCAGCGGGACCGCAGGCCCGGTGATCCGGGTGGACGGCACGTTCGCCGGGTCCACCGAGGTCATCACCGTGATGAACTCGTCGGTCGTGTAGGGCCGCAGCGACTCCACCCACTTCCCGGCGGGGGTGCCCGGCGGGTGGGTGGCCCACTTGGCGCCCCACGCCTCCACCACGTGCAACCCGGCCGGGTCGGCCGGTGCCGGCGCGGGCGGCGTGTTCGGCACCGAGATCGTCGGTGGCGCGGGAGTCGGGCTCGCCGGCGCCGGAACCGCCTGGTGCTGCTCGGTGCCGCCCGACGGGTCGCGGTAGTTCCGCGAGGGCGGTGGCTCCGGCAGCATGATCCCGATGGTGGTGGCCGCGGCCGCCAGCACGATCACCGCGGTCACCAGGTGCTTCGGCGAGCGCAGCGGCCAGCCCCACAACCTCCGGTAGACCGCGGCGCGTCCCCGATGCGTCCGGATCGGCATGGCCCGTTCCCCTTCACCCGGCCGGTCGGGTTCGCGCCCGCCCGGCCCGCTGCAGCTGTCGAATCACCGGTCGCGGCCGATCAGTCCCCATCGGCCACCTCCAAGCCCCGGGACGGCCGGTACACCACGTACACCGGCTTGCCCGCGACCACTTCCATGTCCGCGCGGCGCGGCGCGGTCGGCTCCGCCGGGGAGGGGATCGGGGAGCTGTCCGCGCGGGACGGCACCAGCACCGGCTCCTCCTCCCGCCGGTCCCACGAGGCGTCCGCGACGGGCGCGGTGTCCACGACGCGGCTCGGCCTGCCCTCCGGCAGCGCCGCCGCCGGGCCACCGGGTCGCCGGGACTCGGCGGGACCGGAGGCGGGCAGCGCGGGCGAACCCGCCCCGCCGCCGGTCGGCGAACCGCTGCCGGGCAGCGCCGCCCACGGGCCGCCCTGCCGGTCCAGGCGCTGCGCCGTCACCGACATCGTCTGGTGGTCGGCCTCCGGGCGGGTGTGGCGCCTGCCGCGCTGCCCGGCCGGGTCCGGCGGCGGCGCGTCCGGGTCGGATTCGCGCACCTGCTCCCAGAAGTCGCCGCTCGGATCGTCGGCGGACCTGCGGCCGCGGAACCGGCCGAGCACGCCGCGGGCCTGCGCCACCCCGCCGGAACCACCGATCGAGAGCTGCACCATCTGCCCCATCCGGCGGACCGGTTTCCCGACCATGATGAACACGATCGTCACCAGCCCGGCCAGCAGGATCTGCGTCAGCACCGGGAAACCGCGCAGCGGGTTGAAGATCCACGCCAGCACCCAGGTGTGCAGCCCGGCCATCGCCGCGATCACCAGCACGTTGAGCATCGCCGCCCCGCCCACGCGGCCCACCGCCCGCAGGATCTGGTGGTTGAGCAGCGCCACCAGGCCGATCAGCGGCCCGGCCAGGATCAGCACCCGCAGCAGCACCTGCGCCAGCAGGATCGCCGCCTTCGCCATCAGCTGGAACGAGGCGAACGCGAGGCTCTGCACCAGCGACAGCATCCCCGCGCCGACGCGGCTGCCGTCCTTGCCCTGGAAGTAGCCGTAGGCGCTGGTCGTGCTGAGCTGCCCGGCGACGTTGGTGAACGCCGTCTCCTTCGGCGTCGACGGCCCCGCGTCGGCCCCGGCCGCCACCTCCTGCTTCGTCCACGCCTGGGCGCGCAGCAGCTCGCGGCCGTACTGCTCGGCCTGCGGGGTGTCCGGCGAACCGAACTCGCCGCGCAGCCAGTTCCGGTAGACCACCTGGTGGTGCAGCACGGTCGGCAGCGTGTTCGCCTCGTCCACCCCGACCTGCTGGAGGAATCCGGCCTGGACCGCCGATGTCCCGGTGATCACCACCTCGTCCAGCGCGTGCGTGTAGATCATCGGGGTCAGGTAGGTGGCGGAGGCGAACCACAGCCCGGCCAGCGCCCACATGGTGCGCTTGCCGATCGAGGCCAGGTCGCCCTGCCAGATGTAGCGGAACAGCAGCACGGCCAGCACCAGCGCCGCCACCCCGAACCACGGGGTGAACACGCTGTCGTAGAGCGCGACCGTGCCGGTGGCGATCAGGTCGTCCAGCGGGCCCATCAGCTCGCCGTTGAGCAGCGCGTAGTGCAGCCCGTTGGTCGCGCCCACCAGGTTCTTCGAGACGTTGAACAGCTCGTTGCCCAGCCAGGTGTCGACCAGCGCGTTCGGGTTCATCACGCCCTGCGGCCCGCAGCCGAGCCCGTAGGTGTGCCACACCAGCCCGGCGTAGCCCACCTCGTCGTAGGCGGTGCCCGGCTGACCGGAACCCAGCGGCGCCGGGTCGATCGCGCCGACCATGCCGGAACCGGGGCGCTCCGGGCTCGGCGGCTCCGAGCAGTCCAGGCTCTGCGCCGAGGCCGGAGCCCCGATCAGCGCCTGGATGGCGACGAGCGCGCCCACCAGCAGCACCGCCGAGCGGCGGCCGCGGGCGCGCTGCGCCGGGAGCCGCCGGGCGCGCCGGGGCAGCACTCGTTTCGCGGCCCGCACCACCGCCACGATCACCGCCGCCATGATCGTGGGCGCGACCAGCGCGCTCACCGCACTTCGTCTCCGCCTCGACCGGGCCGCTGCTGCGCGCGCTCGGTGCCGACCGTGCGTTCCTCGCCCGGCCCGATGCCGACGGATTCGAGCTCGAACTCGTCGAAGCCCTCGATGTCGTCGGCGTAGTCGTCCTCGGGCACGTGCGGTGGCGAGGGCAGCGGCGGGGTGTCGGAGTTCGCCGCGCCCTCCGCCCCGGGCAGCGCCCGCAGGTCCTGCTCGGACTCCGAGCTCGCCGGGGTGGTGTCCAGCGCCTCGCGCAGGTGCTCCAGGTGCGGTCCGCCGAAGTCGATCCGGATCCGCTCCACGCCGCCCGCACCGTCGCCGAAGATGAACTGCCGCGGCGCCCGGTCCCGCTCGGTGCTGCCGCGCGCCGGGCCGGGCTTGCGCCCGAGGGCGGACACGACCTGCTCGTAGCCGGCGCCCACCGGGACCTTCAGCAGCCGCAGCGCGTCCGACTGGGCCTGGTCGTCGTCGAGCCTGCCGACGAACACCGAGTCCAGCAGCGACACGAAGCCCTGGATGCGCAGGAAGTCCGCCGGGATCTGGCTGGACAGCAGCACGCGGACGTTCCACTTCCGGGAGTCGCGGGCGAACCGGTTCATCAGCACCCGGCCCGTCGGCACCTCGGACAGGAAGAACGCCTCGTCGATCCAGACGCCCTTGCGCTCGTTCTTCGGCCGCTCGTACACGGAGCGCTGGGTCAGCCACGCGGCCAGGTTCAGCATCTCCACGCCGAGGGCTTCGGCGTCGGTCCAGTGCTCGCGACCGACACCGTCCTTCGGCAGCGTCAACCCGGCCATGGTGAGCACCGTCAGCCGGTCCTCGCGGGTCTCCGAGTACGGGTCGGCGTCGGCCTCGGGGATCAGCAGCGACATGCGCTCCCGGATCTCGTCGAGGAAGTCGGCGACGACCACCGCGTGCTCGTGGTGCTCGGACGCGTCGCGGCGCAGCGCCTCGAACACCATCCCCGGGTGCGCGTCGGGACGTCCGCCGACGGCGCGCACCGCGCGCAGCAGCACGATCCGGGTCTGCGGCAGCCGCGCCACCTCGTAGGGCAGCAGGCCGGTGAGCACGTCCAGCACCAGCCGTCGCCGGGTCGCCGCCGACAGGGCGCGTTCGCGCCGCCAGCTGCGCTCCGGGTCGTCCTCGTCGACGAAGTGCTCCAGCTGCGGCTCCGCCACCACCCGGTACGGGTTGAGGATGCCGGGCTGGGCGTTGAGCAGGTTGATCGGGCGCGCGTAGGGCCGCAGCTCCGGCAGCTTGCACAGCTCCGCCAGCGGACCCGACGGGTCCAGCAGCGTCCAGTGCGCCCCGGCCCGCAACGTCTTGTAGACGGTGCCGCCGCCGAGGAACGACTTGCCGCCACCGAGTCCGGCGACCATCGCGGTCAGGCCCGAGGCGTCCCGCACCTCCTGCGCCATCCACGGGTCCCAGGCCACCGGGCGCCGCGTCGCCGTGCAGGTCTCGCCGAGCAGGATGCCGCGGCGGTCGCCGACCTCCGCGGTCGCCTGCGGCACCGAGGACGCCGCCCACACCACCGAGCCGCGCCGCATGTAGGCGCCGGAGGCCAGCTGCTCACCGGGGATGAACTCGCGGGCCATCGCGTACTGCGCCTCGGGGTGCTCGATGGCGACCTTCGGCTTGTACAGGTCCAGGATCTGCTGGGCGAGCCGCAGCGCGTCCCGCTCCGTCGGCCCGGACACCGCCAGCCGCCACCACGAGCGGACCCGGGTGGCGAGCGCGGTGAACCCGGTGCTCATCTCGTCGTCGATCTCCAGCACCCGGCCCGCCTGGCGGGCCAGCGAGGTCGGCGGCTCCAGGCCGTGCTCCTCGGTGTAGTGCCGGACCTGCGAGCGCACCTTGTTCATCTGGCGCTGCAGCTCGCCGCCCACGTCCTCCGGGCGGCGGACGTAGATCCGCGCGGACCACTCGACCGGCGCGGGCAGCCGGTCGGAGTGCTGGATCCACGGGTCGTCGATCTCCGGGATCTGCAGGCCGTGCGTCTGCCCCACCGTCAGCACCGCGACGTGCCGGGTGATGCCCGCGTTGGAACCGGTGCGGCCGCGCACGGTGGCGGTCGGCGAGTACGGCTCCTGGTACATGTCGGCGGCGTCGGTGAACGACGCCAGGTCCTCCGGCTCCCACTCGGCGCCGGGCACCGCGGGCAGGTTCCGCGGCGCGGGCAGGCCCAGCGAGCAGGACCGGTGCATCAGCCAGGAGATCTCCTCCGCGGTCACCGGCCGGCCGTCCAGACCGGCGGAACCGATCACCTGGTCCAGGTGCTCGATCTCGCTGTCCAGCGCGACCAGCTCGGCGTCCACCGCTTCCGGGAACACCCGGCGCAGCAGCGGGGCGGCGCGCTCCACGGCGCGGTCCACCACGTTCCGGGTCTGCACCTGGACGCCGAGGTAGACCTCCTTCTCCGCCATCGAGCGGCCCATCAGCTGCTGCTGCTCGCCGACCATGTAGTCGTCGAAGCTCAGCGCGCCGGGCACGTCCGGCAGGGCGCCGCGCGCGTTGTGCACGTGCGCCTCCGCCCACATCCGGATCGGGTAGGGCCGGCTGGTGACGCGCAGGTGCATCCACCGGCCCTGCAGCTCGGCGTACTGGCCCGCGATGGCGGCGATCAGGTCCTGGCGCTGCGAATCGGAGCGGAACGACCAGCGCTGCGGGGACAGCCGGTACCAGGCGAACACGTCCTGGCCGGTGCGCAGCAGGTGCCCGTCGATGGACCGGGCGGCGATGGACGGCGTGTAGCTCGGCAACGACTGCTCGTCGGGGAGCCTGCGGTCCTGCCGCTTCGCCTTGCCCCGCGCCCCGCCCCTGCCCTGCGGGGCGCGCTGGGGTGCGCCCGGCCCTGGGGCCTGGCGCTCACCGCCTCGACGGCGACCGAACACCGCGAACCTCCTTGCTACGCGCACGCCCGCCTGCGGACCGGGTCCGTTCCGCGGACTTCCTGGGGCGGCGGACCTGCCGGGTCGCGCCGCCGGTGGGCTGGGTCCCCTGCTGGACCCGGTTCGTCCGCCGGGTCTGCCGGGCGGGGGTCGCCCGGCCTCGCCGGGCGGACTTCTTGGCTCGTCCGGACTGCTTCTGCTTGGGCCGCGGCCGCTCGGCGCGCACCTTGAGCCGGGCGGCGCCCGCCGCACCACCGCTGCCGGTGGTGCGCTCCCGCGGCGCGGTGAGCTCACGCAACCACATCACCATCACGGCTCCCAGCGGCCGTTCGTGGGTGATCCGGGAACACACGATCCGCGTAACCAGGATCGTGAGGACGACCGCCCAACCGGTGGAGAAGAAGCCGAAGCCGATGTTCATCCGCCGTTCGATGGCCAGCACCAGCAGGAACACGACGGTCCCCACGCCCCAGGCCACGTAGCGCGCCCGCCACGGGAAGGTCGCCTTCGGCGGGCCGAGCCACACGGCGTCGACGCGGTACACCTCGTCATCGGTGCGGATCCGCACGGCTGATCACCCGTTGGTGCTGAACAGGCCGGCGATGAACGTGCCGATGTCCACGCCCGCACCGGTGACCGCGAACCCGATCAGCGCCAGCGCCACGAACACGCCCATCACGCGGCGCATGACGCCGGCGTTGTCGCCCTTGCCACCACCGAGCCACAGCAGCAGCAGCGCGACCGCGAGCAGCAGCAGTGGCAGCAGGTTGTTGAGGATCCAGCCGCGGATGCCTTCGGTCCCGAGACCAGTCTGCTGCGCCAACGGGTCGAGCGCGGCCAGCACGTGCACGTGCGCCAACGTTTCCAGCGACATGGCGGTCATCTTGTTACCCCTGGATGCGTGAAGGGTCGTCGGGCGGGTACGTCGGCCGACCGGATCTCCCCGGCGCGACGGTACGAGTAGAACATGTCATGGTCACCAGCAGTAGTGGTCGATCGAGCACCACAGATGACGTCGGCACACCGGCTCAGTCACCGAATGGGCCGATCGGGCTTGACTCGGATGGAGCAGTGCGCGCGGCGGAGCGGAAGGCGGGCACGCGCCGGATCGGGAACCACGAATCGTTCACCCTGTTGCGAGCCCCTTCCTCACGGACCGTGCACGAATCGGCCGGTCAGTGGAATTCGGCACACCTCGCCGCGGCGCACCGGAACCCGATCACCGGACATCGCGCGACGAGACCGTCGCCCGCCACCCGGACGTGATCTTGACTGCATCCAGCGTAGCGGCCGCACCGGTCACGGCCGCGATCAGGTCGCTGCACGGGCAGTGACCAGCGACCCGGTTCGGCGTCGTCGGAAATGACCGGATCCGCGCAGGCCGGGCCGCGTCGGGCGTGCACCCGCGATCGCTAGACTGGAGCCGGTGGATGAGTCGGCCGGGCGGCCGCGTCGCGGGAGACCGCGTCGAGGAAAGTCCGGACTCCACAGGGCAGGGTGGTTGCTAACGGCAACCCGGGGAGACCCGCGGGACAGTGCCACAGAGAACAGACCGCCCGACCGGTTCGCCGGACGGGCAAGGGTGAAACGGTGGTGTAAGAGACCACCAGCGCCCCGGGTGACCGGGGCGGCTAGGTAAACCCCACCCGGAGCAAGGCCAAGAGGACGCCACGGCGTCTGCGCAGGTGTTCGAGGGTTGCCCGCCCGAGCCTGCGGGTAGGCCGCTGGAGCCTGCCGGCGACGGCAGGCCGAGATGGATGGTCGCCGACCGGACGATCGCGAGATCGCCGGGAACAGGATCCGGCTTACAGGCCGACTCCTCCACCCCCTCTTCCCGTCCGGTGGAACCGGATTGACCGGATTCGCGGGCGTTGCTCTACTTCCCGGATGACCGGTGCCCGGCTGACCCGCTGCCGCTTCGTGGACTTCGCCCGCGTCGGCACCGCGCGCTGTTCCGCCTGCTGAACGATCGCCGCCACGCCCGTTCCGGCCGGATCCCGGCCGCACGCAGGAAGAACTCCCGATGCGCACCGTCGTCACCGTCGTCGCCAGCCCGCACCCCCGTTCGCGCGCGGCTGAACTGGACCGCGCCGCCGCCGACGCGCTGCGCGGCGCCGGGTTGCGGGTGCGGCGGCTGCCGCTGGAACTGCTGCCGGAATCGGCGCTGCTGGCCGGGCGCGCGGACGCCCCGGCGCTGCGCTGGTCGCGGCGGCTGCTGGAGCACGCGGACGGGATCGCGCTGATCACCCCGACCTACGAGGTGTCCGGGAGTCCGCTGCTGCGGGCCTGGCTGGACGTGGTGCCGCCCGCGGGCGAGCGGCCGGTGCAGCCGGTGTGCCTCGGGTCCACGCAGGCCCAGTCGGGGGCGGCGGACTACGCGGTGCGGCGGCTGCTCACCGACCGCGGGGCGCGGCGGGTGGCCCCGGCGTGCTTCCTGTTCGACAGGTGGCTCACCGCGGGCGACGACGGCTGGGAGTGGGACCAGCGCGCCACGGCTCGCCTCACCGGCGCCCTCACCGCCTTCGCCGACGACCTCGCGGGCGCTCCCGCCGCGGCCTGAGCCGGGCGGGGGGGGGCCCCCCCGGGCCGGGCTCAGAGGTGCGAGATGTCGTTGACCAGGCGCACCGAGGCGTTGTCGTCGGGGTAGAACTCGACGATCGACAACGAGGCCAGGTCCAGGTGCAGCCGGTAGTACAGCGACGGTCCCACGTCGAGGCCGAGCCGCAGCATCGCCTTGATCGGGGTGACGTGGCTGACCACGACGACGGTGCGCCCGGCGTAGCGGTCGACGATCTCGTCGCGGACCGCGGTGACCCGCTCGAAGACCGCTTCGAGGCTCTCCCCGTCCGGCGGTTCCACCGTGGAGTCGCCGAGCCAGCTGCGGTGCAGCCGGGGGAACTCCGCGGCGGCCTCGGTGAAGGTGAGGCCCTCCCACCCGCCGAAGTCCGTTTCGAGCAGGCCGTCGTGGAAGGTGAGCTCGGAGCCGGTGGCGGCGGCGATCGCCTCGGCGGTCTGCCGGGTGCGGCCCAGCGGGGACGCGAGCACCGGGGCGCCGGGGACGCCGTCCATCTCGGCGAGCCGGGCGGCGGCGGCCCGGGCCTGCCGCTCCCCCAGTTCGGTCAGCGGCACGTCGCCGCGGCCGGAGTAGCGGCGGTCCACCGACATCGCGGTCTGCCCGTGCCGCACCAGCAGGATCTTGGTGGGCGAGCCGACGGCCCCGTTCCAGCCGGACGGCCGGGTGCGGTCCTGCGCGGCGGTACCGGACTCCGGAGCGGTGCCGGCGGGCCCGGCGGTACCGGCGGGCGCCGCGTCGGAGCCCCCGTCCGCGCGGTCGTCCATCGCCGCGTTGGCGAGCCGGTCCGCGTGCGCGTTCTCCGCCCGCGGGATCCAGTCGAAGGTGACGGACGTGAACCCGGCGACGAGCTCCCGCGCCTCCTCGGCGAGGGCCCGCAGCACCTCGTGCTTGATCTTCCACCGGCCGGAGAGCTGCTCCACGACCAGCTTCGAGTCCATCCGCACGGCGACGTCGTCGGCACCGAGCTCGGCGGCGGCGCGGAGCCCGGCGAGCAGCCCCTGGTACTCGGCGACGTTGTTGGTCGCGACGCCGAGCCACTTCGACCGCTCGGCGAGCACCGCCCCGGCGGCGTCGCGCACCACCGCTCCGCACCCGGCGGGCCCCGGATTGCCCCGGGAACCGCCGTCGGCTTCGACGACGACGCGCATCAGGAATCCTTGGTGCGCACCAGGATGGCGCCGCACTCCTCGCAGCGGACCACGTCGTCGGCGGCGGTGTCGCGCAGCTCGGCGAGCTTGGAGCGGTCGAGCTCGATGCGGCAGGCCCCGCAGCGGTTGCCCTGCAGCGGGCCGACGCCGACGCCCTTGGACTCGCGGATCCGGTCGTAGAGGGCCAGCAGCGGTTCCGGCAGCGTCCCGGCCACCGACTGGCGTTCGACGGTGCGCTTGGCCTCGGCGGTGTCCAGGTCGGTCATGGCCTCGTCGCGGCGGTGCTGCACGTCGGCGAGGCGCTGCTCGGCCTCCTCGACCCCGGCGCGGGCGCGGGCCACGTCGGATTCGAGCGCTTCGCGCTGCTCCATGACGTCGAGGAGCTCGTCCTCCAGGTTGCCCTGGCGGCGGGCGAGGGTCTGGAGCTCGTGCTGGAGGTCTTCGAGCTGCTTGGCGCTGCCGCCGGACTCCATCAGCTTGCGGTCGCGCTCTTCGCGCTTGCGCACCTGGTCGACTTCGCCTTCGAGCCGCTTCGCGTCGCGGTCGATGTCGCCGAACGAGGTCTGCGCGGCCACCAGCGAGTCCCGCTGGGCTTGCAGCTCGCGTTCGCGCTGGCCGATCTCCTCGAGTTCGGGCAGCGTGCGGCGGCGGTGGTTGACGCGGTTGAGCTCGGCGTCCACCTCCGCCAAGTCGAGCAACCTGCGCTGCACGGCGGGGTCGGCTTTCACGCGGGAGTCCTCCCAGAGTCGGGGGCCGTACCGGCGGCGTGAGCGGTCCACGGGTCGGTCCGGCATGTGGAGACGAGAACCTCGACAGTATCCGGTAGCGCCGCGCCGACGACGTCGGCAGCCTGCTGGCACCACGGCCACTCGCTCGCCCAGTGCGCCACGTCCACCAGGGCGGGCACCTGAGCTCCCGGGAGGTCGCCGCGCGCGATGTGCTCCCCGGCGGGGTGATGCCGCAGGTCGGCGGTGACGTAGGCGTCGACGCCCGCGGCCTGCGCGGTGCCCAGCTGGGAGTCCCCGGCGCCACCGCACACGGCGACGGTGCGGATCTCCCGGTCGGGGTCGCCCGCGCCGCGCACGCCCCAGGCAGTGGTGGGCAGGTTCTCGGCGACGCGCTGCACGAAGCGGCCGAACGGTTCCGGCTCGGGCAGCGTCCCGATGCGGCCGAGCCCGGTGGCGGAGCCCTCGGCGTGCGGCGCGAGGGGCCCGGTGACGGTGAGACCGATCGCCTCGGCCAGCGCGTCGGAGACGCCGACAGTGGCGGTATCGGCGTTGGTGTGCGCGCAGTACAGCCCGATGCCGGCGCGGATCAGCCGGTGCACCAGCCGCCCCTTCGGGTCGTCAGCGGGGACGCCGTGCACGCCGCGCAGCAGCAGCGGGTGGTGCGAGACGAGCAGCTGCGCCCCGAAGTCCACCGCTTCGTCCACAGTGGACTCGACCGGGTCGACGCAGAACAGCACCCGCTGCACCACCGACTGCGGGTCCCCGCACACCAGCCCGACCGCGTCCCAGCTCTCGGCGAGCTCCGGCGGGTACGCGGCCTCCAGCGACTCCACGACGTCCTGAATCCGCACGGTCATCCGAATCGCACCCCTTGGTTCGGTCTTCGCACTATCCGAGAAGTTCGCGCAGCGCCCGGACCAGCACCGCGTTCCGCGCCGCATCGCGCACCGCCACCCGCAGGTGGTCCGGCCCCAGCCCGGGGAAGGTGTCGCCGCGGCGGACCGCGATGCCGCGCTCGCGCAGCGCGGCGCGCACCTTCTCGCCATTGTGGACTTCCAGCAGCAGGAACGGTCCGCGGGCCGGTCCGGCGACCGCGACGCCCGGCACCGCGGCCAGGTCGGCGGCGAACCGGTCCCGGGCCTCGGCGATCTCCACCGCCGCCCGCTCGGCCTCCGCGACGGCCTGCGGGGCGCAGCAGGCGGTGATCGCCGCCAGCGCGAGGGTGCCCAGCGGCCAGTGCGGGCGCGGCGCGGCCAGCCGCGCCAGCAGCTCCGGTTCGCCCAGCGCGTACCCGGCGCGCAGGCCGGGCAGCGCCCAGGTCTTGGTGAGGCTGCGCACCACCAGCACACCCGGGATCCGCTGCGCCGCGAGGGATTCCGGCTCGCCCGGCACCGCGTCGGAGAACGCCTCGTCGACCACGACCAGCCGCCCCGGGCGGGCCAGCCGCCGGATCGTCGCGGCCGGGTGCAGCACCGACGTGGGGTTCGTGGGATTGCCCAGCACCACCAGGTCCGCCTCGTCCGGCACCAGCGCCGGGTCCAGCCGGTGCTCGTCCAGCAGCACCCGCCGCACCGGCACGTCCGCGGCGCGCAGCGCGAACTCCGGCTCGGTGAACGACGGGTGCACCACCGCGGCCAGCGACGGGCGCAGCCCGGGCAGCAGCGCGAAGAGCTCCGCCGCCCCGGACAGCAGCAGCACCTCGGCCGGGTCCCGGCGGTGCCGCTCGGCGACGGCGGCGCGGGCCGCGAGGTCGTCGGCGGCCGACGGGTAGCGGCCCAGGTCGTCCAGCGCGGACGCCAAGTGCTCGCGCAGCCAGCGCGGCGGCCGTTCCAACCGGACGTTCACCGCGAAGTCGAGCAATCCCGGTTCGGCGTCGACATCACCGTGGTGGCGCAGCAGCGCCCGCTCGTCCCCGCTCGTCATCGGAGGCAGTCTAACGACCGGCGGATGATCACCGGCGCCGATTCCCGGACCGGCAGCGGCGCCCCGTACGGTCGTTGGCCGGACATGTCGAGCCCGGTAGCCGCGCAAGGAGCCGCACGTGCACATCTCGTTCATCTGCACCGGGAACATCTGCCGATCGCCGATGGCGGCGGTGGTCTTCCGCGAACACGCCCGCCGCGCGGGCCTGGCGGAGGTCGAGGTCAGCAGCGCCGGAACCGGGCCGTGGCACGTCGGCGAGGGCGCCGACCCGCGGACGCTGAAGGTCCTCGCCGACCACGGCTACCCCACCGAGCACGTCGCCGCGCAGCTCGGCGACGAGCACCTGGAAGCCGACCTGCTGCTGGCGATGGACGCCGGGCACCTGCGGGTGCTGCGGGACGCGCTGGACGACCCGGAGCGGGCCCGGCTGCTGCGCTCCTTCGACCCGGCCGCCGACGACGGCGCCGAAGTGCCCGACCCGTACTTCGGCGGCGACCGCGGCTTCGAGGACGTGCTCGCCATGATCGAAGCGGCGATGCCCGAGCTGCTCGACTGGACCCGCGAGAACATGTGAGCCGCCGGGTCGTCGGACCCGCGGTCGTCGCCGCTCCCGCCGGCGGCGGGGCCGCCGACCGGGCACGCGACCCGAGTGCCGCCCGGCACGAGTTCGAGGACGAGGCAGGTCCCATGGGTGAGATCGAGGACGTGGTGCTGCGCTGCACCGGATCCGCGGCCGTGTCGGTGCGGGCGCTCGGCGGCGGGGACGCCGGGGACTCCCGGTCGGTGCGGCTCGCCGACGGCCGCGAGGTGTTCGTGAAGACCAACCCGGACGGGATGCCCGGGGCGGTCGCCGCCGAAGCCGCCTCGCTGGCGTGGCTCGCCGAACCCGAGGTGGTGCCGGTGCCCGCGGTGCTCGGCAGCACCGAGCGGCACCTGGTCACCGAGCACCTCGGCTCCGGACCGCCGTCGGCCGCCGCGGCCGAGGAGCGCGGCCGCGGCCTGGCCCGGCTGCACGCCACCGGCGCCTCCGCGCACGGCGCACCGCCGCCCGGCGGTCCCACCGACGCGTGGATCGGGCTCGCGCCGATGCGCAACGAGCCGTGCCCGGACTGGCCCGAGTTCTACGCCGACCAGCGGGTCCGCCCGTACCTGCGCCGCGCCGTCGACGCCGGACTGCTCGGCGGGGAGGCCGCCGCGCTCGTCGACCGGGTCTGCGAACGGCTGCCCGAGCTGGAGGGCGCCGACGAGCCGCCGTCGCGGCTGCACGGCGACCTGTGGGCGGGCAACGTGCACTGGGACGGGCGCGACGCCTGGCTGATCGACCCGGCGGGGCACGGCGGGCACCGGGAGACCGACCTGGCGATGCTGGCGCTGTTCGGCTGCCCCCACCTGGACCGGGTGCTGGCCGCCTACGAGGAGGTGCGGCCGCTGGCCGAGGGCTGGCGAGCTCGGGTGGGCGTCCACCAGCTGTTCCCGCTGCTGGTGCACGCGGTGCTCTTCGGCGGCGGCTACGCGCGGCAGGCCGTCGCCGCCGCCCGCGAAGCCCTGGGCTGAGGCCGCCGGCCCGCTCACCTGGGCCGGGATCGTGTGCTGCACCGCACTGCGCCGGGGGTGGAGGGGACCTCCCGGTCCGCGCCGCCTACCGTGGTGGGGTGCGCCTGAAGTTCCTGCTCCGGCCCGGCTGGATCGGACTGATCCTGCTGGTCGTGCTGTTCGCGACGTTGTGCTTCACGCTCCTCGCGCCCTGGCAGTTCGGCCGCGACGACGAGACCCAGGCGCGCAACGCGGCCATCACCCACTCGTTCACGGCGGACCCGCAACCGCTGGCCGAGGTGCTGCCCGGCGGCGCCGCCCCCGGGCCGGACACCGAGTGGACCAAGATCACCGCCACCGGTTCGTACCTGCCGGAGGGCGAGACGCTGGCCTGGTTGCGGTCCGTGCAGGGCGAGCCCGCGATCGAGGTGCTCACCCCGTTCCGCACCACCACCGGCGAGACGCTGCTGGTCGACCGCGGCTTCCTGCGCCCGGTCGGCACCGACGCGCCGGACTACGACCCGGCGCCCGCCGGGCAGGTCACGATCACCGCGCGGGTCCGGATGGACGAGCGGGACCAGGAGCACCGGCCGGTCTTCGACCGCCAGGGGCACCGCTGGACCTACTCGGTGGACTCGCACGTCGTCGGGGCCGGCACCGGGATCGCGCTGCGGCCCGGCTACTTCGCGCTGGTGGAGGACCAGCCGGGCACGCTCGGCGCGCTGCCGCTGCCGCAGCTGTCGTCCGGGCCGTACTTCTCGTACGCGCTGCAGTGGATCTCGTTCGGCGTGATGGCGCTGGCCGCCATCGGGTATCTGATCTACGCGGAGCTGCGGCCGCCGGAGGACGCCGCCACGGGCGGGGCGCGGAAGCCGCGCAAGATGTCCGTCGCCGAGGCGGTCGCCGAGGACGAGCGCCGCGAACGCGAGCAGGCCGGTTCCGGCGAGTGATCAGCCGCGGCGCCGCACGCCGAGCGCGACCACCGCGACCGCGGCCAGCGCGCCGGTGACCGAGCCGATCACCCGGGACAGCTCCACGCTGCGCCGCACGTCGCCCGCGTCGGCGGTGCGCCCCTCCCCCATGATCGGCCGCTGCTCGGTGGTGTGGCCGTAGACGGTGCGCCCGCCGAGGCGGATCTGCAGCGCTCCGGCGAACGCGGCCTCGATCTGCCCGGCGTTCGGGCTCGGGTGCGCGGAGGCGTCCCGCCGCCAGGTGCGCCAGGCACCGCCCGCGGAACCGCCGACCACGGGCGCGCACAGCGCGGTCAGCACGGCGGCCAGCCGCGCGGGCCCCAGGTTCAGCGCGTCGTCCAGGCGGGCCGAGGCCCAGCCGAACCGCAGGTAGTGCGGGCTGCGGTGCCCGACCATCGCGTCCAGGGTGTTCGCCGCCCGGTAGCCGAGCAGGCCGGGGACGCCGAAGACCGCGCCCCACACCAGCGGGGCGACCACGGCATCGGAGGTGTTCTCCGCGAGCGATTCGACGGTGGCCCGGGCGAGCCCCTGCTCGTCGAGGTGCGCCGCTTCCCGCCCGCACAGGTGCGCGAGGCGCCCGCGCGCGCCGTCCAGGTCGCCCGCGTCGAGCAGCCTGCCCATCGCGGTGCCCTCGTCGGCCAGCGAGGCGCCGCCGAGCACCGCCCAGGTCGCCAGCGCCGTCACCGCGGCCTCCGCGGCCGGGCCGCCGCGGCGCGCGGCGCGGTCGGCGAGCACGCCCAGCGCGGCGGTCCCGCCGACGAGCAGCCCGCTGTAGAGCACCCCCGCGGCGCGTTCGTCGCGGTGCAGCACCCGCTCCGCGGTCTGGGCGAGGCGACCGAAGCCGGCGACGGGATGCCCCCGCCGTGGGTCACCGAGTGCAGCGTCCGCCGCGACTCCGAGTAGCAATCCGACCGCTCGTCCCGCTCTCACCGCCGAGTCTCCCCCTTCGTTCGCCCGTCCGGGCAGCACAGAACGCTACCGCTGTCCCGGAGCACCGCGGCGGGCGGCACGCACGCAGGGTGAGCGTTCGCCGGGCTGTCGACCGGGAGCACCGGCACCACGGGTTATCGTGGCCGACCGTGACGGCCCCGGATCACGAAGCTGACGTGCTGCGCGCGGGGGTGGCGGGCACCGAAGCCGACTCCGCCGCCCCCGCGCAGGCACCGGACGACGTTCGGGCGGACCAGCAGCGGTTGCGGCTGTTCGCCTACCTGAGCGCGCGCGAGCACCGCACCTACCTGGCGATCATGCGGTTGTTCACCTCGACGCTGCTCGCCGACCTGTCGATCGGCGAGGTGACCGCCGCGCTGGCCGCCGCCGAGCGCGAAGGCCGCATCGACCCTGGCGAGTCCGATGTGGACACCGTGGTGGAGCGGCTCAAGCAGCTGCGCAGCTGGGGGAACCTGGTGCTGGGCCGCCGGGAGACGATCGCGGCCAGCATCGCCGAGTTCCAGCACGGCAGCGTCCGCTACCAGGTCAGCAAGCTCGCCGTCCGGGTGCAGCGGGACATCGACGCGCTGCTGCGGGTCCCCGAGGGCGCCCGCGAGGTGTCCCGCGAGCTGCTGCCCGCCATCGAGCGCGGCCTCGGCGAGATCGGGTCGGCGCTGTCCGCCGCGCTCACCGCCGAGCACCGCGAACCGGGCTCGAAGCGCGCCCGGCAGACCAGGGAACGGCTCGCCGAGCACGTCACCACCGTGTTCCTGCAGCACGCCGAGCTCGCCGCCACGGTCCGCGACTTCTACGCCTACCTCGGCGAGATCGTCACCCGCCACCACCTGGCGCCGGACGAGATCTCCGGGTTCCGGAACCTGCTGGTCGAGTACATCCAGATGGTCGTGGAGGACGTGCTGCGGCACACCGAGACGATCGCGGGCTCGCTGGCCGGTCTGGCCGGGGCGCGCGGCGAGCTGCTGCGGCTGCTGGGCCCGGCCGACCAGCTGGGCACCGACGTGGAGCGGGCGCGCGGGCGGACCGCCGCGGACTGGCAGGAGCTCACCGACTGGTTCGTGGACGCGCCCGGCCGCCCCAGCCAGGTCGCGGCGCTGCGCGAGGCGACGGCGCGCGCCATCGGTTCGCTGCTGGCGAGCGTGAAGCGCGCGACCTCCGGCGGCGGGCTGCTGCCGGGCCGCCGCGGGGAGCTGCTGAAGCTGGCCCGCTGGTTCGACGAGGCCGAACCGCACGAGGCGCACCGGCTGTACGCGGCCGCGTTCGGGCTGCACTCGGCGCGGCACCTGCTGCCCGCCCCGGACTACGACAGCGACAACCACGACGTGCCGTGGCGGGACGGCCCGGTGCAGGACGTGGTGGTGAGCGTGCGCAGCCGCGGTGATCGCGGAGCGCGCGGCCGCACCTCGCGGGTGCTGGACGACCCGATGACCGAGGAGACGCTGCTCGCGGAAGCCCGCGAGGAGGACGCGCGGCGCGGCCGGGCCGTCGCCGAACTCGCCGCGGCGGGCGGGTCGCTCGCCGAGACGCGGCTGTCCGGGGAGGCGCTGGACGTGCTGTGCGAGCTGCTGACGCTGGCGATGGCGCAGCGCGACAGCGCCGACGACCCGGGCACCGCGCTCGACCCGGTGCACCGGCTGCGGGTCACGGTGCGGCCCGAACCGGGCACGCACACCCGCATCCGCAGCAGCGCGGGCGCGCTGACCCTCAACGACGCCGTGCTCGACGTGCGCGGCGACGGCGCGATCCCGGCGGAGGCGACCCGATGACGGCGGCGACGAGGTCCTTCGACGAGCTGTCGTCCATCGACGCCTCGAACGTGGTGCGCTGCGCCCGGGCGCTGCTGCGCCGCCCGCTGCTGCGGGAGGGCACCCCGGACGGCGACCTGCTGCCGATGATCTACCGGCAGCGGGCGGCGCTGCACGAGGTGTTCTCGGCGCTGCTGGGCTACCGGCTGGTGGTGGAGCGCCGGTTCGCGCGGCTCTACAAGTCCGGGCCGGGCGCGGACGCCACCCGCGGCGAACCCTCGCTGACGCCGCGCGGCTACGCCTACCTGGCGCTGACGCTGGCCACGCTCACCGGCATCGGGCGGCAGGTGCTGCTGTCCCGGCTGGTCACCGACGTGCGGGCCGCCGCGGTGGAGGCGGGCGTGCCGGTCGTGGACGACCCGGCGGACCGGCGGGCGCTGACCGCGGCGCTGCGGCACCTGGTGGCGCTCGGCGTGATCAGCGAGACCGAGGGCACCGTGACCGCGACCGACTCCACGGCCGAAGCGCTGATCACCATCGACACCGACCTGCTGGGCCAGCTGCCCGCGGGCCCGATCGGGGCCGCGGACGGCCCGGCCGAGCTGGTGGCGGCCGCGGCGCAGGCCGGGCCGCGCAGCGTCGAGCACGTGGTGCGGCGGCGGCTGGTGGAGGACCCGGTGGTGCTCTACGCCGACCTGCCCGCCGAGCAGCGCGACTGGCTGCTGAAGAACTTCGGCGTGGAATCCCGGCTGCTGGAGCGGTTCTTCGGCCTGGTCACCGAGGTCCGCTCCGAGGGCGTCGTGATCAGCGACCCCGAGGACTACCTGACCGACACCCCGTTCCCCGGCACCGGCACGGTCGCCCGGGTGGCGCTGCTGGCGCTGCCGCGGCTGCTGGAGCTCGGCGAACCCCGCGAGTCCGACGGCAGGCACCCGGTGACCCGGGACCAGCTCGCCGAGGTGTGCGCGGACCTGGTCGAGTCCTACCCGGCCGCGTGGTCCCGCCAGGCCACCGAAGAACCGGCGGAGCTGGTCCGCTCGGTCGCCGACCTGCTGCGCCGCCTCGGCGTGCTGCGCGGCGAGGCCGCCGACGGCACCGCCACCACCGGGGAGGATCATGGCGAGCTCACCTGGTGGCTGAGCCCGGCCGCGCACCGGTGGCTGCCGGAGCCCGACGCGACGCCCGCGCCCGGCCGGGAACCGGAACCCCCGCCGGCCCCGGAACCGCCGGGCCTGTCCCTGTTCGACGACCTGGAAGAGGACGGTGCACGGTGAGCCCCGACGACGCGACCGCAGCGGTGGACGCCACCGCCCCCCGCCCGGGCGACGCGACGCTCTCCGCGGGTCCGGTGCACCGCTGGCGGCTGCACCGCGGCGGCATCGTGAACATCTGGCAGTACGCCGAGCACACCTTCGACCTCTCCGGCGGGCGCGCGATCTTCCAGGGCACCAACGGTTCCGGGAAGTCCCGGACGCTGGAGCTGCTGCTGCCGCTGTGCCTGGACGGGGACCTGCGGCAGCTGGGTTCGAAGGGCTTCGACACGGTCAGCATCCGGCGCCTCATGCTGGACGAGTACCCGGGCGGGCCGAACCGGATCGGCTACGCGTGGGTGGAGCTGCGCCGCGAATCCCCCGACGGCGGCGAGGAGTTCCTGACCTGCGGCGTCGGGGTGAAGGCCTCGAAGACCTCGCAGGCGGTCAGCGACTCGTGGCGGTTCGTCACCTCGCGGCGGGTGGGGATCAACCTGCACCTGGTGGGCCCGGAGCGGGTGCCGCTGGGTCCCGCGCAGTTGCGGGACCTGCTGGGCGCGGACTGCGTGCTCGACGACCAAGGCTTCCGCGCGAAGGTCGCCGCGCAGGTCTACGGGGTGCCCGCGGCGCGCTACGGCGACCTGCTGCACCTGCAGCGCACGCTGCGGAACCCGGACGTGGGGCTGAAGGTGCTGGAAGGGCAGCTGGAGCAGATCCTCTCCGACGCGCTGCCGCCGCTGGAACCGGCGCTGATCGAGCGGCTGGCGAGCTCGTTCGACGACCTGGAGTCGATCCGGGAGAACATCGTCCGGCTCACCGGCGCTGACAAGGCGCTCGGCGCGTTCCTGTCCACCTACTCGGGTTATGCGCTGGGGGCGCTGCGGGAGCGGGCCGAGTCGATGCGCTCGGCGCAGGACCGGCTGGCGGTGCTGCGCAAGGAGCTCGCGAAGCTGGACCGCCAGGTCACCGCGCACCGCGAGGAGCGGGACACCGCGCAGCGCACCGTCGCCGAGCTGGAGCAGCGCGAGGGCACGCTGGAGTCGAGCATCGAGGCGCTGCGCTCGCACCCGGCGTACGCGGAGCTGCAGAACCTGCGGGACCGCGAACGCGTCGTGGAGGGCGCGCGGTCGGCGGCGGTCGCGGCGCTGGAGACCGCGGCCCGGCACCGCGCGCAGGAGGAGCGGTCGGCGGAGTCGGTGCTGGGCACGCTGCGCAGGCTGGTGGGCGACGCGGAATCCGCGGAGCAGGCGGCGCAGCGCGCGAACCGGCAGCTGGCCGCGGCCGGTCTGGACGGGAACCTGGTGCCGCGCCCGCCGGAGGTGCCGAAGGCGGAGCCGATCAGCGTGCCGGAACGGGTGCGGGCCGCGCCGGAACCGGACGCGGAGCCGCTGGAGGTGGACCGGCGCAGCGCACCCGAGGTGGACACCGACGACCTGGCGCGCCGGTTCCGCACCGTCGCCGACCGGTCCGCGCAGGCGAGCGCGGAGGCGCAGCGCCGCGGCGCGTGGACGTTGACCTTGCACCAGCAGGCGGTGGAGCTGGACCGGCAACGCGAGCAGGTCGGCAAGCTGCAGCAGCAGGCTCGGCAGGCGCAGCTGATCGCCACCGAGTCCGTCGGCAGGCGCAACCAGGCGCAGCAGCGGCTGCAGGAGGCGGCGGCGGACTGGCGGAACCGGGCGCAGCGCTGGGGATCCGAGCATCCGGAGTCCATCGTGGACGATCCGGTGCCGGAGCCGCCCGCGCAGGAACGGCTGCTGGCGGACCGGTCCGCGGCGCGCGCCGCGCAGGAACGCGCGCGGCAGTGGGCGCGGCCGCGGCTGCAGGAGGCGCGGCAGCGGATCTCCGCGGTGGAGCGGGAACTCGGCGAGGTGCGCGCCCAGGTCCGCACCGGGGAGCAGGAGCTCGCCGAACTGCGCTCCGGGGTCGAGCGCACCCCGGCCCGCCCGGACTGGGCGGCCGCGGAGCGCGCCGAGCAGGACGGGCGCGCGTTCTACCGGCTGGTGGACTTCCAGCCGTCCCTCGACGACGCGCAGCGCGCCGGGCTGGAGGCCGCGCTGCAGGCGTCCGGCCTGCTCAACGCGTGGGTGTCCGCGCGGGGCACCGTCGCCGGTTTCGAGGACGTGCTGGCGGTGCCGGGTGAGCCGGGTTCGGCCGGGACGCTGGCGGAGCTGCTGGTGCCCGCGCCGGAGCCGGGTTGCCCGGTGCCCGCGGAGCAGGTCGCCGCACTGCTCGCCTCCGTGTCCACAGTGGACGCGGCGGGGCTGTCGGTGGACACCTCGGGCCGCTGGCGCGCCGGGGTGCTCTCGGGTGCGTGGCACAAGGAATCCGCCGAGTACGTCGGCGCGGGGGCCCGCGAGCGGTCCCGGGCCCGGCGCATCGCCGAACTGGAGGAGCAGCTGGCCGCGCTGCGCGAGCAGATCGGTGACGTGGAGAAGCGGCACCGCGAGGCCACCGAGCACGGCGACGCGCTCGAACGCCACCTCGAATCCTTCCCCGACGACGCCGACCTGGTGACCGCGCACGCCCAGGTCGCCACCGCCACCGACGCCGCCGAGGACGCCGACCGGCACGCCAAGCAGGCCCGCGGCGAACTCGACGAGACCGACCAGCGCTGGCAGGCGACCCGCGCCGAACTGGTGCGCGCCGCGGGCGAAGCGGACCTGCCGCCGGAGACGCAGGCGCTGGAGCAGGCCAACCGGGCCGCGACCGAGGCCCGCACTGCCATCGACGCGCTGCACGAGGTGCTCGAATCGCGCTGCCTGGCGACGCTGGCGGACCTGCGCGACATCGCGCTGCACCACGACGCCGCGGTCGCCGACCGGATGGAAGCCGAATCGCAGGCCGAGCAGCGCTGCGCCGAGCACACCGAGCAGGCCGCCGGGCTCACCGAGCTCAACGACGCCGTCGGCGGGCAGGCGCAGGAGATCTCCGGGAAGGTCGGCGAGCTGGAGCGGGAACGCGCCCGGCTGCGCGAGGACCTGCCCGCCGCGCGGGAGCGGATCAGCACCGCCCGCGAGCAGGTGGTGCGGCTGGAGACCCAGCAGGAGACCAAGCACGCCCAGCTCGCCGGCCGCGAAGCCGACGCCGAGGCCGCGTCCACCGCGTTCACCGCCGCGCTGCGGGTGCCGGGCGCGTGGGCCGCGGCCGAGGTGGTGCCCGCCGAGGACGACGCGGACCGGAACGCGGAACCGCCCGCCGACCCGGCGGAGGCCGCCGAGCTGCTCGCCGCGGCCGGCGACCGCAAGACCGCGGGCGAAACGGCCGTGCTCAACCGGTTCCAGGCGTTGCAGCAGTCGCTCAGCGGCGGCTACGACATCACCGCGGGCGACCAGCAGGGCCTGCTCACCGTCACCGTCACCGGCGAGGAGGGGCCGCAGCCGGTCGCGGACGCCGCCCGCCGCGTCGCCGAACGCCTCGCCGAGCAGCGCGGGTTCCTCAACGAGCGCTACCGGTCGATCTTCGCCGACTACCTGATCCGCGACCTCGCCGAACGCCTGCGCGGCCAGGTGACGGTGGCCGAGGACCTGTGCAAGCGGATGAACGAGGTCCTCGACGGCGCCCGCTCCAGCCAGGGCGTGCACGTCCAGCTGGAGTGGGAACCGGCGCCGTCGCTGGGCGACGACATCAAGCAGGCCGTCGACCTGGTGCGCACCCCGTTCGCCGACCGCAGCGACGACCAGGACTCGTTGCTGCGCAAGGTGTTCACCGACCTCATCGAGGCCGAGCGGGACAGCGCCTCCGGCGGCTACGCGGAGATCCTGTCCCGGGCGCTGGACTACCGCTCCTGGTTCGCGTTCACCGTGCGCGTCCGCGACACCGGCCCCGAGGGCAAGCCGCGGGTGCGCCGGTTGCGGCAGCTGTCCTCCGGCGAGACGCGGCTGATCTCCTACGTGACGCTGTTCGCCGCGGCCGCCGCGTTCTACGACGCGGTGAGCGTGTCCTCCGGCGGGCGCGGGCCGCTGCGGCTGGTGCTGCTGGACGAGGCGTTCGAGCGGCTGGACGATCCGACGATCGCGCGGATGCTGGGGCTGCTGGTGGACCTGGACATGGACTGGCTGATCACCTGGCCCAGCGGGTGGGGCGTGTCGCCGAAGATCCCGAAGATGCACATCTACGACGTGCTGCGGCCGCGCAGCGGGCACGGCATCGCCTGCACCCACACGACGTGGGACGGTCGGGACATGGAGCGCACTGATGGCTGAGGTGTCCGCGCGGGTCCGCGAGCAGGTCCGCGCCGCGTGGGGCGGTGCGGTGCTGCGCGAGTTCTGGGCGCAGGCCCGGGAAGCGCTGGAATCGGCGAAGCGGCCGGACCGGTTCTCCGTCGCGCTGCCCGACGAGACGACCCGCGCCGCGGTCAGCGAGATCTACGGCCGGGAGCTGTACCTCGGGCACTCCCGGATCATGGTGGCGAAGCTGGACCAGGTGCTGCGCGCCGACGGCCGGTTCGGGCTCGGGCTGGCGCAGGTGCTGGAGGTGCTGCACGGCGAGCCCGTCGCCACCGCCGGTTCCGGTGCGCCGGCACCGGAATCCGCCGCGATCGCGCAGGCGCGCGCGGCCCTCGCCGCGCACGGCCTGGACCGCTCGCCGTGGGCGGAGGCGTGGGCGCGCTGGCTGCACCAGTACGGCCGCGTCGCCGAGGCCGAGCTGCCGCGGCTCACCGACCGGGCCGGGTCGGTGCTGGCCGCGCTCGCCCTGGACCCGGGCGCGGCCCCGGCGGTGTGGGTGTCCCGCGCCGACCTCGCCACGCCGGACGAGCCGACCGAGCTCGACGACGGCGGCGCGCTGAGCCGCATCGTGCTGCGCGCCGCCGCGCTCGCCCACCACGTGGACCCGCCCGCCGGCGAACGGGAGCGCCGGTCGTTGTGGGAGCGCTGCGGGGTGACCGTGGACGACGTGGCGGGCACGGTGCTGAGCTGGGCGCTGCCGCTGCGCGGCGCGGACGCCTGGTCCCGGTCGATCACCGGCCGCACCGAGCTGGGCCTGCCCACGCACCTCACCCACCGCGACCTGGCGGCCGCCCCGGAACGGCTCGTCGAACCCGGCGCGGTGGTGGCGGTGTGCGAGCGGCCGCGGCTCGTGGAGGCGTCGGTGCGGGCGGGGATCCGGCATCCGCTGGTGTGCGTGTCGGGCACCCCGTCGACGGTGGCGCTGGCGCTGCTGGACCGGCTGCGGGCGGACGGCGCGCTGCTGCGCCACCACGGGGACTTCGACTGGCCGGGCATCGCGGTCGCCCGCTCGCTGTGGTCGGAGCGCCAGGTGGGGTTGTGGCGCATGTCGGCGGCCGACTACCGGGCCGCGGTGGACCGGGCCGCGCGGGAGCGGCTGGACCTGCCGAACCTCGTCGGCACCCCGGTCGAGACGCCGTGGGACCCGGAGCTGGCGGAGCTCATGTCCACCGCGTCCCGCGCGGTGGAGGAGGAGACGTTCCTGTCCACCCTCCTGGACGACCTCCGCACCGGGACGCTCCCCTGATCGGCCTGTCCCGTCCCGCCGCGGGGCGGGCGAACCGCTGAGGTTCCGCCACCTGGTGCTGCGCGGCGGAAGTGGGGGCGGGGCAATGCCCGCGCCCGAGCCACGGGAGCGGACGCCGGCGATCAGGTGGGTTCGATCAGCGTGCGGTGGTGGGTGACGACCTTCCGGAAGGCGCGGACGTAGCCCTCCGCCAAGGCCGGGTCGTCGTGCGGGACGGTGACGGTGAGGGTGTTGCGGTGCCTGCGCTCGGCCCGCGGGTACTGCCCGGCGCGGTAGCGCGGCCACCCCTCCGGCAGGTTCGGGAACATCCGGTTCGGCGCGTCGAACAGCGGGTGCTCGTTCAGCGGCCGCGGCGCCCGCGGGTGGTCCACCTCCAGGCAGCCCTCGGCGCGCAGCGCGGCGACGAGCGCGTCCACCGGCAGCCCGCCCAGCTCCTCCGGCCGGTGGACCAGCGCCAGCGCGTACCAGGCGGGCGCCACCCGCGCCGGCACCTCCGGCACACCGATGCCGGGCAACCCGCGCAGCTCCGCGATCATGTGCGCGGCCAGCTGCCGCCGCCCGCCGAGCCTGCGGTCCAGCTCGTCGAGCTGGCCCAGCGCGAGCGCCGCCGCCAGCGGGTGGATCCGCTGCGCCAGCCCGGTCCCGGTGACGACGTAGCGGCGCAGCGGGTGGTCGATGGGGATCTCGCCGCGGCACCTGGCGCCGTCCTGGCCGTGCAGCAGCACCCGGTGGTGCAGGTCGTCGACGTCGGTGAGCACGAACCCGCCCTCCCCCGCCGACAGCGGCTTCGACCCGCCCATGCTGAACGCCGCCACGTCCCCGAAGGTGCCGACGCGCCGCCCGCCGACCGCGGCACCGTGCGCGTGCGAGCCGTCCTCCACCAGCCGCAGCCCGCGCCGCTCGGCGATCTCCGCGAGCGCCTCGATCCGGGCGGGCACGCCCCACAGGTGGGTGGCCACGATCGCCTTGGTGAACGGCGTGATCGCCGCTTCCACCTGCAGCGGATCGATGTTGCCCAGCTCGTCGCAGTCGACCAGCACCGGTTTGACCCGCAGGTGGAACAGCGGCGTCGCGGTGGGGTGCGCGGTGTAGGCGGGCACGATCACCTCGTCGCCCTCGGCCAGCCCCAGCGCCGAGTACGCGGCGTGCAGCGCGGCCGTCCCGGACGAGGTGGCGACCGCGTGCCGCACGCCGAAGAACTCGGCCAGCTTCCCCTCCAGCTCGGCGATGATCCCGGTGCGGCCGGGCAGCGACACCGCGCTGTAGAGCTGCGCGGTGACCGCGACCGCGGTGTTGATGTCCACCGGCGGCCAGGAGATCTGCGGGCCTGCGGTCCGCACCACGGGGGGACCGCCGTGGATCGCCAAGGGGCTGCTCACATGATCAGATCCTTCGGGTCCGCGCCGCGGGAACGGGGCCGGAAGGCGCGAAATAGTTGTGCGTGCGAAGACTTCTGGGGACATTTTTCGCTCAGCTACCCGCCATCTGTGTGAAACGTGCCGTCGCCGTCGGAGAACCTCGACTCAAGGGGATCGCACGCCCCGGGAGTGTGCGTAGGCTGAGCGCTCGCTCACGGTGAGCTCACGCACACGCACGCCGGACACGATGGGGATGGTGACCATGACCGGCCAGGCGAAAGCGGACCTGGACGCCGCAGCCGAACAAGACGCGTTCGTCGCCGAATTCCGGCGCTGGCGCGACGTTCGCGGCCTCTCCAGATCCGCGCTGGCCCGGGAGATGGGCTACAGCCGGTCGTACGTGTCGAAGGTCGAGAGCGGCGGGGAGCACGCCTCCCGCGAGTTCGCGCAGGCCGCCGACGGCGCGTTGAACGCGGGCGGCTCGCTGCGGCGCGCCTGGCGGGAGCAGAACGCGGTTCCCGCTCCGCGCAAGCCCAGCCCGCCCCAGCACGCCGCCCCGGCCATCGAACCCGCGGGCGGGCTGGTGGTCGAGCACGATCACGCGGAACTGTTCTACGTCAACGGTTCCTACCGCGCCACCATGCGGCGACATCTGGTCAACAACGGCACCGAGCCGATCACCCGCTACCTGATCCGCGTCTCGGTGGACCGGTTCCCCGGCGACCCCGAACGCTCCAACCGGCTGTACCGGGACAATCCGCTGACGTGGGAGGAGATCGACCTCCAGGCCTGGCACGGGGAGAAGCGCCAGGAACCGATGCGCTGGAGCGTGCAGCACGACCGGGACGCGTTCAAGGAGGTGTGGCTGCTCTTCGCGAACGACTCGGGCCGATTCCCCCTGTATCCCGGGGAAAGCGCGTGGATCGAGTACACCTACACCGTCAGCGACGACAAGTGGGGCCACTGGTTCCGGCGGGCCGTGCGGCTGCCCACGACGCGGTTATCGGTGACGTTGAACTTCCCCACCGAGCTGGACCCCGCGGTGTGGGGCCTGCACACCTCGATGACCGCGGAATCCATGCCGTTCCACACCGCGATCGAAACCCGCCACGAGCAGGGCCGCACGATCTACGCGTGGTCCACCGAAGATCCGCCGCTGCACGCGCGGTACCGGCTGGAGTGGCACTTCCGCAACGACTCCCCCACCGCGCCGTCCGGGCCGCCGAAACCCAGCGAGACCATGACCGCGCTCGGCATCGTGCAGGAGGGCGATCCGATGCTGCGCCGTTCGGCACGGCCGTTCACGCTGCCTGCCGAGGCGGAGGACGCCCGCCGCGTGATCAACGAGCTGCACTCGGCGACGCAGCGCATCTCGAAGGCGCACACCTTCGGCAAGGGCATGGGCATCGCGGCGCCGCAGATCGGCATCGAGCGGGCCGCGGCCATCGTCCGCCCGCCCGGCAGCGACGACCTGATCACGTTGCTGAACCCGCGCGTCATCGAATCCGGCGAGCAGGGCGACGAGCAGTACGAGGGGTGCTTGAGCTTCTTCGACGTGCGCTGCCTCGTGCCGCGCCCGGCGGTGGTGCACGTGGAGCACCAGGACATCACCGGGGAACGCCGGATCACGATCTTCGAGCGGGGCGTGGCGCGGCTGGTGGCGCACGAGGTGGACCACCTCTACGGGGTGCTGTGCAGCGACCACCTGCGGCCGGACGTGGCGCCGATCCCGGTGGAGCAGTACCGCGGCACCGGCTCGAACTGGCACTACCCGGAGGGCTGATCTGCCTGCTGCTGCTCGCTGAGCGGGTGGCGGAACCTCAGCTGCCTTCTCGCTCGCGGGATCTTTTTCCAAGTGGCTCCGCCACGAGGGAAAAGCTGTCCTCGCGAGAGGGCAGCTGAGAACCCGCGGGTGGTCCGGTTGCTTGCTGGGTCGCCGCTCAGCGGCTTCGCCGCTGACAGGAGGAAGATGCCGGGGGCGGTGATCGGCTTTGCGGTGTTCACGTAACGTTGCGTAATCGATTCGTGGGGGCGGGAAGGGCTCTCGAACGGGGGAGGACGCGCGGGTTTTCAAGATCGACGCACGTTCGCGCACGTTCTTTCGGGTAGTGTGCGGCCGCGGCGCTTGGACGGTCCCACCTGGCGCGGGACCATCGGAGCAAGGCTCGCGGCACCGGTCCACCCACCCTCCTGGACCGGACAAGCCCACCCGGAGCCGACGGAGGCGGCCATGTTCACCTTTCCCGTGGAACCAGCGGATCTGTTCACCGAGCGTGCTCGGAACTTCCGAAGCTGGGGCGTGCCGACGGCGGTGATCGCCCGCGTCCGGCACCGCGTCGACGACGTGTGGGGGCGCGGCCGCACCGGCTGGGCCCCGGTCTGGGCGGAGGAGGCCCGGCGCGCCGAGATCGAGCAGGACTGGGCGCGCGCCGCCGCCTGCTGGGGCGCCGCCCGGTTCCCCTGCCTCGCCACCGCGGACCGGCGGGAGGCCTACGCCCGCCAGCTGGACTGCTTCCGGCACGCCACCGCGAACCTGCCCGTCGCGTTCCGGCGCTACCAGCTCGACGTCCCCTACCGGCAGCGGTCCACCCGCGTCACCGCGCACGTCTACCGGCGGCGCCGCGGCGTGAGCGACCAGCTGCTGCTGCTCTGCGGCGGCGTCGACACCTGGAAGGTCGAGCTGCACCGGATGGCGCTGCGCATCTCGCTGGTCAGCGGGCTCACCGTCGCCGCCGTCGACATGCCCGGCACCGGCGAGTCCCGGGTGCCGCTGGCCGCCGACGCCGACCTGCTGCTCGCGGGCACCGCCCGGCAGCTCGCCGACCGCACCCGGTGCGCGAAGACCGCGGTGCTCGGCCTGAGCTTCGGCGGGCACTGGGCGGCGAAGCTCGCGCTCACCGGCAGGGTCGACGCCGCCATCGACCTCGGCGGGCCGATCGGGGCGTGCGGCTCCGCCGTCGACGTGCTCGGGCTGCCGCACGGCATGGCCGGGTCCGTCGGCAACGCGCTGCACCTGGCCGAGCTGCCCGGGCGGGCCGAAGCCGACCGGTTCTCCCTGGAGTTCTCGCTGCGCAGGCAGGGCCTGCTCAGCACCCGGTCCGCGGCCCCGCTGCTGGCGATCAACGGCACCGGCGACCCGTACGTGCCGCTGCGGGACACCATCGCGCTCGCCGACCGGCCGGAGGCGGAGGTCTGGCTGGTGCCCGGCACCGGGCACTGCGCGCGGGAACGGCTGCCGCGGGTGCTGCCGCCCGCCATCGCCTGGTTGCTGGCGGAGCTCTCGCCGCGCTCGGTGCGCAGGCAGCTCGCCGCGCGGGCGCTGCGCACCTCGCTCGGCGACGCCGTCACCGGCCCCGCGCACGTCACCGGCACCGACGGGCACGTCGAGACGATCAGCGCCCGCACCCGCCGCCCGCACCGCGCGACCGGCCCCGGCGCCGCCTGAGCCACCGGCCGCCTCGCGGATGGACGGCTCCGTCGCCCGGTGCTCCTCCGGGTGGGTGCGTCGCTGTCGATCGGTGCGCTCGCACCGGTGTCGGGCCGGGGCGCGCGCTCCCGGCCCCGATCGCAACCGTGACCCGCGTTCGAGCGGCCGCGAACGCCGAACCCCGCGCGGCCGCCGCGGGCTCACGTCGCGGCGGGCTCCGGCTCCGGATCGCGGGTGAGCGCCTCGGCGATCTCCTCCGCCGCGGGCGGAGCATCCCGGTACCAGGCGCCGACCGCCACGAACAGCAGCAACGACACGAGCACCGGCGAGACCACCGTGATCGCCTCGGACAGCCCCAACGCGTACTTCGCGAGCGCGAAGGTGAGCAGTCCGCCCGCCCAGGAGCTCAGCGCGGCGGTGGGCCCGACGTGCCGGAACGGCCGCAGCATCCCCAGCATCATCGGGATCGAGATCGGCCCGATCAGCGCGCCCACCCAGGCGACGATGATGCCCAGCACGCCGCCGAGGTTCTCCGCGTTCAGCGCGAGCACCACGCTGAGGAACACGAACACCACCGTGAGCACCCGGCCCGCCCGCAGGAACTGCTCGTCGGTGAACTCCCCGGCACGGCGCCACACCCGCGGCAGCACGTCGCGGGTCATCACCGCCGAGATCGCGGTGGCGTCGGACGCGGCCATCGCCATCGTGTGCGAGAAGACGCCGACCAGCACCAGCCCCAGCAGCCCGGCGGGCAGGAACTGCAAGGCCATCTCGGCGTAGACGTCCTCGGAGTTCTCCACCCGCACCAGCAACGGCGCCGCGAACATCGGCAGCATCAGCACGACGGGCCACACCAGGTAGAGCGCGCTGGACAGCAGCGCCGTGCGCCGCGCCGCCGCCGAGGTGGGGGTGGCGATGTAGCGCTGCGCCAGGTTCCACATGCCGCCGTTGTACTCGAACGTCTTCACCAGCACGTACACCAGCAGGAAGTACGCCGGATAGCTGCTCGTGGTCGGCGAGGTGTGGCCCGCCGGTAACGCGGACCAGAAGTTCGCGTAGCTGAACCCCCGGTCCGCCAAGGCGATGCCGACCGCACCGATCATCGCGAACGCCGCGACCCCCTGGATCACGAACTGCCCCAGCTCGGTGAGCGCGTCGGCCCACAACCCGCCCGCGGTGCAGTACACCAGCGTCACCGCCGCGGTGATCACGATGCCCCAGCCGAGCGGGATGCCGACGAACTTGTTGAGCAGCAACGCGATCGCCGACCACTTGGCCGCCACGTCGAACACCTTCAGCAGCGAACCGCTCCACGCCAGCACCTGCTGGGTGGGCACGTTGAACCGCCGGGCGAGGTACTCCAGCGGGGAGGCGATGCGGTAGTGCGTGCGCAGCCGGTTCCACTTGGGGGCGAACAGGAAAGCCCCGATGCCGGTCGCGACGGCCAGCGGGAACATGAACACGACGTAGGACACGATGCCCTGGTCGTAGGCGACCCCGGCGTAGGCGACGAACACGACGGCGCTGTAGCCGGACATGTGGTGCGAGATCCCGGCCAGCCACCACGGCATCCGGCCGCCCGCCGTGAAGAAGTCCGCGGTGTCGGCGACCTGGCGATGCGCCCAGACACCGATCGCCAGCATGATCAGCAGATACCCTGCGATGATCACCCAGTCCAACGGGTGCATGTGGTGTCCCTTCCCTGGCCGGAGGAATCCCGCTCTCACGTCGTTGTGGGGGTTCGCCGCCGGCGCGGCTCTCGGGCGGTGCGGAGTGCGTTCAAGCTAGGGAGGCGGGACATCCGCGGCAATCGGTTGCCACTACTTGCCACGGGGTCGCGGGCAACGGTCCGCCGGCGCGCACGCCGCTAGGGCTCGTCGCCGGCGGTGCCCGGGACCTCGGCGTCGATCGCCGCGATCAGCTCGTCGTCCGAGGCCAGGTCCGCGTCGAGGGCCGCGAGCACCGCGCGGGCGCCGGAACGCGCCGCCGGTACGAGGTCCGCGGACCTCGGATCGCGGACGGCACCGCCGCGGAGGTGGGCGATCCACGCGGCGAGCACCACCACCGCGGCCTCCGGCAGCCGACCGGCGCCGCGTTCGCGGTGCAGCACCGGCAGGACGCGCGCCGGGATCTTCTGCGAACCGTCCACCGCGATCTGCCGCAACCGGTGCTCGACGCCCGGTGCCGCGAAGCGCCGCCGCAGCGCGGCCCGGTACTCGTCGAGTTCCGCGGCGGGCAGCGGCAGGTGCCGCGCGGCGGTGTCCCACCACGACTCGATCAGCCCCGCGAGCACGGGATCGTCCATCGCCTCCCGCACCGTGGCCCGGCCGCGGCCCGGCGCGGCGTAGGCGAGCAGGCTGTGCGCGCCGTTGAGCAGCCACAACTTCCGCCGCTGGTAGTCGTCGACGGAGTCGAGCGGCCGCGCGCCCCCCCCGCCCCCGCGCGGCCGCCCGCCGGGGAAGTCGCCCGCCAGCAGCCATTCCGCGTACGGCTCGGTCACCACCGGCACCGCGTCGCGGATCCCGCCCAGCTCGTGCACGGCCCGCACGTCGGCGGGTGTGGTGGCGGGCGTGATCCGGTCCACCACGGTGCTCACGACCGACACCCCGGCTTCCAGCCATGCCGCGAACGCCGCGTCGCCATCCGCCGCCGCCTCGCGCAGCACCGAACGCAGCACCGCGCCGTTGTCCGGCACGTTGTCGCAGGGCACCAAAGTGATCGGTGCGGCGGAGGCGCGGAACCGCGCCCGCAATCCCGCTACCAGCCGGGAGATCGCGGAGTCCTGACCCGGCGGCGGCACCCGGTAGGCCGCCTCCGTCACGGTGAGCGTCACCACCGCCACCTCGGGCGCGGCGAGGTCGGCGAGCCACTGGTCCGCCTCCGCTCCCGCGTGCGCGCGGCTGATCGAGCCGACGGTGCGCACCGGTTCGTCCGCACCGCGCACCAGCAGCGAGTACATCCCGCCCTGCGCCGTGAGCGCCGCGGGCAGCTCGGTGCTGCGGAACGTGTAGGCGGCGATGCCCCACTCCGGATCGGCGGCGGTGTAGACGGCCTGGTGCGCGCGGTGGAACCCGCCGAGCCCCAGGTGCACGGCGCGGACGGGGGCGGGCTCGGCGTCCCGGTTCAGCAGCACGATCACAACCGGAAGGCGGTTCGGGGCTGGCGGTCGTTGAGGTCGCGCAGGACCTGCGCGGCGTCGTCCTCGCCGAGCACGTGCTCCGCGACGAGCGAGGCCAGGTGCCCGGCGTCCACCCGGCGCGCGGTGTCGTGCCGGGCGGGGATGGAGCAGAAACCCCGGGTGTCGTCGATGAATCCGGCGGTGCGGTGGAAACCGGCCGTCTCGGTGACGGCGTCCCGGAACCGCCGCATCGCGCGCGGCGCGTCCAGGAACCACCACGGCGCGCCCAGGTACACCGACGGGTAGAACCCGGCGATCGGCGCGAGCTCGCGGGAGAACACCGTCTCGTCGAGCGTGCACAGCACGGTCCGGAACCGCGGATCGGTGCCGAACCGCCGCAGCATCGGGCGCAGCGACTCGGTGAACTCCGCGCGGGTGGGGATGTCGTGGCCGGTGTCGGGGCCGTAGCGGGCGAAGGTCTCCGGGTGGTGGTTGCGCAGGCTCCCGGTGTGCAGTACCAGCACCAGGCCGTCCTCGCTGGACATCCGGGCCATCTCGCCGAGCAGCTGGCGCGACAGCAGCGCCGCGTCGCCGCGGCCGGCGCGCACCTCGCCGAACAGCCGGGAGGCCTCGTGCTCCGGCAGGAACTCCATGCGCGGGTCCGGGGCGCCGTGGTCGGTCGCGGTGGCGCCGTGCGCGCGGAAGAACTCGCGCCGCGCCTCCAATGCCCGGACCAGGCCGCGGTAGTCGCCGGTGTCGATGCCGCTGACCTCGGCCAGCCGGTCCAGCGCCGCGGGCCAGTCCGGGCGGGTCGCGTCGAGGTAGCGGTCCGGGCGGAACGTCGGCACCACCCGGCCCTGCCAGCTCGGGTCCTCGGCGAGCGCGCGGTGGTGGCGCAGATCGTCGGCCGGATCGTCGGTGGTGGCCAGCACCTCGATCCCGAACGAGCGGTACAGCGCGCGCGGCCGCAGCTCGGGGCGGGCCAGTCGTTCGGTGAGCTCGTCGAACAGCGCGTCGGCGGTCTCCGCCGCGGGCTGGACCGCCACGCCCAGCACGTCGTGCAGCTCCGCTTCCAGCCACTGCCGGGACGCGGTGCCGAGGAACAGGTGCCAGTGCGAGCAGAACGCCCGCCACACCTCGCGCGGTGGCGCCGGTTCCGCCGGACCACCGGGGAGCCCGCACTCGTGCAGCGGGACGCCGTGGGCGTGCAGCAGCCGCGTCACGTAGTGATCGGGCGTGACCAGCAGCGCCGCCGGATCGGCGAACGGCCGGTCCGCCGCGAGCAGCTCGGGGTCGACGTGCCCGTGCGGGCTGATCAGCGGCAGGTCGCGGACGTGCTCGTAGAGGCGCCGGGCGATGGGCCGTTGCACCGGATCGCTCGGCAGCAGCCGATCAGGGTGCGGCGCGAGCGGCATCGCCGCCGATGAAGTGGAACCACTGGCCATGCCCGCAGAATCGGCCGCGGGCCGCGCCCCGGACAACTAGTTGCCATCGGTTGCCGGACCGGTGGAGCCGCGGACCACGAGGTGCGCGTCGAACGTCCTGGACCGGGTGCCGCCGCCGGTCAGCTCGGCGTGCACCGCGTCGACCGCGCAACCGCCGACCTGCTCGGCGGGCCCCGCGATGGTGGTCAGCCCGGGCACCACCAGGTCGGCGCCGAAGATGTCGTCGCACCCGACGACGCTGCGGTCCTCCGGCAACCGCAGACCCATGACCTGCAGACGCTGCATCGCACCGATGGCGACGAGGTCGTTGTAGGCGATGGCCGCGGTGGCCCCGTCCAGGACGAACGCCTCCGCCGCGTCCCGGCCGCCCTCCCTGGTCGGCGGGTGCGGCCCGAGGAACGACGACCGCAGGCCCAGGGACGCGGCTTCGGCGTGCACCGCCCCCCAGCGCTGCCCGTTGATCCACGAATTGCGCGGGCCGGACAGGTAGGCGATGCGCCGGTGCCCGAACGCGGCGAGGTGGCGGACCGCGGTGCGCATCCCGGCCGCGGTGTCCACCACCAGGCTCGGCAGGCCCTCGATCACCCGGTTCACCATCACCAGCGGCCGGTGCCGCGCCAGCTGCCGCACCGAGTCGTCGGCGAGCCGGGAGGTGGCGAGGATCCCGCCGGTCGAATTCGCCAGCAGGTGCCGCAGGTTCCCGGCCTCCACCTGCGGCGACTCGTCGCTGTCGGTGAGCGCCAGCGCGTAGTGCCGCTCGATGGCGCGGGACTGCGCGGCCTTGATCAACCCGGCGTAGTAGGGGTTGGCGATGTCCGTGACGACCAGCATCAACGTGCGGGACCGGCCGGGCGCTTCGGCCCTGGCCAGCGGGCGCGGCTCGTACCCGATCTCCGCCGCCGCGGCCCGGACCAGGTTGCGGGTCGTGGCGCTGACCCGCGACGGATTGCCGAACGCGCGGGACACGGTGGACGCGGCGACGCCGCAGCGCCGCGCCACGTCGTAGATCGTCGGTCTGCGCTCGGCCACGGGCGCCACCTCCTGCTCGGCTCCGATCAATCGACCACGCCGACCGCCGCGATGACAACAGGCGGCGACCCGTCGCCGCCGACCTCCCGGCGTTCCCGGTGCCGGGCTCCGCGAGCCGCCGCGGGCTCCTCCCCGGCGCGTTCGCCCGACCCCGTTGGACGAACGGGCCGTGCACCCGGCCGGTCCAGCGGAGGTGCCGCGCACTCGGCGGACCGGGGACCGTCAGGATGGGGAGGCAACCCGTTACGGGACCGGACAGTTCTCGTTGTACGGGGACGACGCTCGGGAGGCTCGCGTGACCTGGATGATCTACGGTGCGACCGGCTACACGGGGCGGCTCATCGCGGAGCGCGCCGTCGACCGGGGGCAGCGCCCGGTGCTGGCCGGGCGGGACCCGGCGAAGGTGGCGCGCGTCGCCACGCCGCTCGGCCTGCCCTACCGCGTGTTCGACCTGCGTGACGAGCGGGCCGCCACGACCGCGCTCGCCGACGTCGACCTGGTGGCGCACTGCGCGGGCCCGTTCTCGGCGACCTCCGCGCCGATGGTGTCGGCGTGCCTGGCTACCGGCACGCACTACGTGGACATCACCGGCGAGATCGACGTGTTCGAGTCGGTGGCCGCCCGGCACGAGGACGCGGCGAAGGCCGGCGTGGTGCTGCTGCCCGGATCCGGGTTCGACGTGGTGCCCACCGACTGCCTGGCCGCGCTGGTCGCCGCCGCGCTGCCCACCGCGACCACCCTGGACCTCGCGTTCCAGGCCAGCGGCGGGATCAGCGGCGGCACGCTCAAGAGCGCGCTGGAGGGCGCCGCGCTCGGCGGGCGGGCCCGCATCGACGGCGAGCTGCGCACCGTCCCGATGGGCTGGCGGCACCGGGAAGTGCCGTTCCCGTCCGGTCGCCACGCCGTGTCCTCGCTGCCCTGGGGCGACGTGAGCACCGCGTTCCGCAGCACCGGCATCCCGAACATCACCACCTACACCCGGCTGCCCGGCCTGAACCGGCTGGGACCGCGGGCGACGGCCGTCGGCCGCACCGCGCTGGGGAACCCGGTGGCGCAGCGCCTCGGCAAGGCGGCGATCGGTGCGCTGGTGCGCGGCCCCGGCACGGCGCAGCGGGCGCGGAACTGGGTGGAGGTGTACGCGGAAGCCACCGACGACGCCGGGCGTTCGGTCTCGGCGGCGCTGATCGGGCCGGACACCTACGAGTTCACCGTCGACTCGGTGCTGCGCACGGTCGCCGCCCTGCTCGCGGGCGGGGTCCGCCCCGGCGCGCACACCCCGTCCACCGCGTTCGGCCCCGACTTCGTCCGCCGCCTGCACGGGGTCCGGGTCATCGAGCCCGTCCGCTGACCCGCGGGAACGACCGGACCGCCCGTCCGGAACGGGACGGGCGGTCCGGTCACGTGGTCGGTCAGAGCAGGCCGAAAGTGGATTCGACGACCATCCAGACGCCGAAGACGGCGAACAGGGCGGCCGCCCCGTAGCGGATGAAGCGCTCGGGCAGGTGCTTGCCGAGCAGCAGCCCGACGCCGATGGCCAGCGCGTCCGCCAGCACCATGCCGACCGTCGAACCGATCCAGGTGCCGAGCCAGTCGTGCTGCGAGGCGAGCGTGACGGTCGCCAGCATCGTCTTGTCGCCGAGCTCGGCGAGGAAGAACGCGAGGGTCACCGCGATCACCGCGGAGCGGGCGGTGCGGCCCGCTTTGCTCTTCTCCGCCTCGGTGAGGTGGTCACCGCGCAACGTCCAAGCGGCGAAGCCGAGGAACGCGATTCCGGCGACGAGCCCGATCCACTCGGTCGGCAGCAATGCGCCCATGCCGAATCCGAGCGCGACGGAAGCGGCGTGCACGACGGTCGTGGCGATGGTGATTCCGAGCAGCACCTGCCAGGCCCGGAATCGGGTGGCGAACGTCATCGCCATCAACTGGGACTTGTCGCCGAGTTCGGCCACGAAGATGGCGGCGGAACTGATGGCGAAACTGGCGAACACGGTGGATGCACCTCTCCTGGGGCTGGGATCAGGCACGTCGCGGCCTCGACCCGATGTGCTTTCGGATCGAAGGTCTCGCCCGCCTGCGCTTCGAGAGGCTCCGCGACCGGGCGCGTCGTCGCGCCAGCATGTCGATCGCGAATTGAGGGCTACTCCCCTTCCGGCGCACAGATTACCCATTCCACCGGAACAATCAACACATCACCGGTAGATCGCGGACGCGAATTCAACCGGCCTCCCCGGCTGAAAACACGTTTCGGCGAACCGAAAACCATTCCGGCGGAATGCCGGAAAAGGAGTTCAGCGCACCAGCGCCAGTTCGGTCGGCACCGGCCGGGACACCAGCAGCCCCACCGCCGAGACGGTGTCCACGTCCTGCGCGCCGGGCCCGGTGCCCTCGACGCCGAGCTCGGGGCGCCACCGGGCGGTCTGCACCAGGCCCGGCTCGGCGAGGTCGTAGCCGTTGAACACGCCGCGGAAGGCGTCGGCGCTGCGCCAGGCCGGCCGGCAGCCGATGCGGGCGGCCACGTCGCCGAAGCGGTCGACCTGCTCGGGCGTGGCGGTGACCGCGGACAGGTGCGAGACGACGAGCGCACTGCCCACCGAGCAGGCGTCCCGGTAGGCGGCGACCACCCCGGACAGCTCGTCGTCGTCGGTGATGAACGGCAGCGCCGCCATCGCCAGCACCGCCACCGGCCGGGTGAAGTCGAGCAGGCCGGTGACGCCGGGCGCGGTGAGCACGCTCGCCGGTTCGCACAGGTCGGCCCGGGTCACCGTCACCCCGCGCGCCCCGGCGAGCTGCGCCTCCGCCAGCCGCACCGTGAACGGGTCGGCGTCGACGTAGGCGACGCGCGCGTCCGGGTCGACGCGCTGGGCGGTGCCGTGCACGTCACCGACGGTGGGCAGCCCGGTGCCGAGGTCGAGGAACTGGTCGATGCCGCGCTCGGCGAGGTGGCGCACCGCGCGGCCGAGGAACGCGTGCAGCACGCGGATGTGCTCGGGCAGGTTCGGCAGCACCGGTGCGAGGTCCGCGGCGAACTCGCGGTCCAGCTCGAAGTGCGCGGTGCCGCCGAGCAGGTGATCGCACACGCGCGCCATCGACGGCAGCTCCGGTGCTCCCGGCCCCACCAGCCCTCGTCGCCCGTCCGCGTCGGAACGCGTTCCCATCGCCCACCCCCAGGTTCGCGAACCTCCCCAGCCTAGATCGTCGGAGCACGCCTCGACAGGGAATCGGCGCACGTGGGCCGGGTCACCGGGCGTCGGGGGAACAACCGGCGGCCGCGGCGGCGTTGCAGCACGCGGTGCTCCCCCGCTCCTCTCCTCGGGCGGGGGAGATCACGGCACCAGGTGGTCGGAGTCCCGCGCGTCGGTGATGGCCATGTGCCCGGGTGCGTGGCCGATCGCCAGCGGCGGCGCGGACCGCATCACCGCCGCCTGCGGCGTCACCCCGCAGGCCCAGAACACCGGGACCTCCCCCGGCCGCACCTCCACCGCTTCCCCGAAGTCCGGCGCGTCCAGGTCCCGCACCCCCAGCTCGCCGGGCGAGCCGACGTGCACCGGTGCCCCGTGCACCGCCGGGTAGCGGGACGTCACCCGGACCGCGGTGGCGACCTGCTCGGCGGGGATCGGCCGCATCGACACGACCAGCGGCCCGGAGAGCTTCCCGGCGGGGCGGCATTCGCGGTTCGTCCGGTACATCGGCACGTTGCGCCCCTGTTCGAGGTGCCGGACGGGCACGCCGGCCTCCAGCAGCGCGGCCTCGAAGGTGAAGCTGCAGCCGATGAGGAACGACACCAGGTCGTCCCGCCACAACCCGGTGATGTCGCCGAGCTCCTCGACGAGCGCGCCGTCCCGGTACACCCGGTAGGCGGGCAGGTCGGTGCGCAGATCGCCGTCGAAGATCGACGCCGCGGTCTCGCCGGGTTCGGTGACGTCCAGCACCGGACAGGACCGCGGGTTGCGCTGGGCGAACAGCAGGAAGTCGTAGGCCTGCGCCTGGGGCAGCACCAGCAGGTTGGCCTGCGTCCACCCGGCGGAACACCCCGCGGTGGGGGTGCGCAGGCCGGCGCGGAACTCGGCCCTGGCCTGGCTCGGGGTCAGCTCGGCTGGTCGCATCGGGATCACCTCTCGGTTCGGCGGAATCGGATGCGCTGCCCGGGGCGGGCTTGGGCGGCGCGGTCCACCTCGGCGGCGAGCAGCACCGCGATCACCGGGTACCCGCCGGTCACCGGGTGGTCGGCGAGGAACAGCGTGGGGCGCCCGGACGGCGGCACCTGCAGCGAGCCGAGCGCCATGCCCTCGCTGGGCAGCTCGTCGTCGCGGCACCGGGTCAGCTCGGGACCGTCGAGGCGCATGCCGACCCGGTCGATCTCGGCGCTGACCTCGAACTCCGCGCCGAGCAGCGCCGCGAGCGCGTGGTCGGTGAACCAGTCCGCGCGCGGCCCCGGCACGACGTCGAGCACCAGCTGCCCGTCGCGGGCGCGCACCGGGGCCTGGTCGATCACCGGGAACTCCCGCGGCGCGGGCCCGACCGGGAGCCGGGTGCCCGCCGCCAGCCGCGGCGGCCCGAGCCCGGAGAGCACGTCGGTGGCGCGGGACCCCAGCACCGGTTCGACGGCGATGCCACCGCGCACCGCCACGTAGCCGCGGAGCCCGCACGCCGGTGTCCCGAGCCGCAGCAGCGCTCCCGCGCGGACCCGCAGCACGGTGTTCACCGGTTCGGCCCGGCCGTCGACGGTGATCGGCCCGTCCGCGCCGGTGACCGCGACGGTCACGTCCCGTTCGGGCCGCAGCACCAGCCCGCCGAAGGTGGTCTCGATGCCCGCGGCGCCCTCTGGGTTGCCGACGAGCCGGTTCGCCAGCCGCAACGCACCCCGGTCGGCGGCACCGGAGACGCCGACCCCGATGCCCGCGTGGCCGGGGCGGCCCAGGTCCTGCACGGTCGCCAGCGGCCCCGGGGCGACGACCTCGATCACGAGACCTCCTCGAACCGGACGCGCACGCCGGGCCGCAGCAGCGCGGGCGGTTCCCGGTCGGTGCGCCAGACCTCCAGGTCGGTGCGGCCGATGAGCTGCCAGCCGCCCGGCGATTCCCGCGGGTAGACGCCGCTGAACTCCCCGGCGAGCCCGACCGCGCCCGCGGGCACCCGGGTGCGCGATTCGCCCCGCCGCGGGACGGCGAGCTTCGGGGAACCCCCGGTGAGGTAGCCGAACCCTGGGGCGAACCCGCCGAAGGCGACGGTCCAGGTGCTGCCGGTGTGCTCGCGCACCACGTCACGTTCGGTGAGCCCGGTCAGCTCGGCGACGGCGGCGAGGTCGGCGCCGTCGTAGACCACCGGCACCCGCAGCAGCCCGCCCTCGTCGCCGCCGCGTTCGCCGGGCCGGGCCTCGCGGACGGCGCGCTCGACGGCGTCCGGGTCGGCCCGCTCCGGGTCGAGCGCCAGCAGCAGCGTGCGGGCGGCGGGCACCAGGTCGACGACGCCGGGCGGGGTGTCGGCGCGCAGCGCGGCGTGCAGCGCCTGCACCGCGGGCAGGTCGTCCAGTTCCACCAGCAGCCCGGAGTCGGCGCAGCGCAGCACCCGCGGTCCGCTCATCGCGCACCGCCGGCGGCGAAGGGGGCGAGGTCGATCCCGGCGTCCCGCAGCCGGTCCCGCACGGTCTCGGCGATGGCGACCGCGCCGGGGCTGTCGCCGTGCACGCAGATCGAGTCGGCGGCCACGGTGATCTCGCCGCCGTCGGCGGCCTCGATCGGTTCGCCGCGGGCGATGCGCAGGCAGCGCCGCGCGATCAGTTCCGGGTCGTGCAGCACCGCGCCCGGTTCGCGGCGGGAGACCAGGGTCCCCTCCGGCGTGTAGGCGCGGTCGGCGAACGCCTCCCGGTACGTGGTCAGCCCGGCCTCGGCGGCGTGGGACAGGAAGCTGGAGCCGGGCAGGCCGAGCACCGCGAGCCGCGGATCGTAGGCGGTCACGGCCTCGACGACGGCCGCGGCCTGCTCCTCGTGGCGCACGATGGCGTTGTACAGCGCCCCGTGCGGTTTCACGTACCGCACCGCGGTGCCTTCGACGCGGGCGAGGCCGTCGAGGGCGGCCAGCTGGTACAGCACCTCGTCGGTGAGCTCGCGCGGCGGCACGTCGATGAACCGGCGGCCGAACCCGGCGAGGTCCCGGTAGCCGACCTGGGCGCCGACCGACACGTTCCCGGCCGCGGCCCGCGCGCAGGCGCGGCGGATCACCCCCGGGTCCCCCGCGTGGAACCCGCAGGCCACGTTCGCGCTGGTCACCACGCCCAGCAGCGCGTCGTCGTCGCCGAGCTCCCAGCGGCCGAAACCTTCGGCGAGGTCCGAGTTCAGGTCGATGCGCACGTCCCCTCCATTCACTGCCACAGCTGCGCCATCGCGCCGAGCGAGTTCACCCCGAAGTACAACGACAGCAGCCAGGCCAGCACGCCGATCACCAGCAGCCACCGCGGGTACCGGTACCCGCCGAGCAGGTCCCGGCGCCGCGCCCCGACCCACAGCAGCACGCCGAACCCGACCGGCAGGATCAGCCCGTTGAGCGCGCCCGCCAGCACCAGCAGCGTCGTCGGTGCCTGGTCCAGCAGCAGGAACACGACGGTGGACAGCGCGATGAACCCGACGACAAGCCAGCTGCGGGCCCGCTGCAGCGCCGGGGAGAAGGTCACCACGAACGACACCGAGGTGTAGGCGGCACCGACGACCGAGGTGATCGCCGCTGCCCACATGATCAGCCCGAACAGCCGGAGCCCGATCTCCCCGGCCGCGTGCTGGAACGCCTCCGCGGTCGGGTTGCCGGAACCGAGGGTGGCGCCCGCGGCGACGACGCCGAGCACCGCGAGGAACAGCACCGCCCGCATCACCCCGGTGACCAGCAGCGACAGCACCGATCCGCGGCTGACCTCGACGATCCGCTCCGGCCCGGTGACTCCGGCGTCGACGAGCCGGTGCGCGCCCGCGTAGGTGATGTAGCCGCCGACGGTGCCGCCGATGAGGGTGGTGACGGCGAGGAAGTCGACCCGGTCCGGCAGCACCGCCTGCTTCAGCGCCTCCCCCACCGGCGGGTCGGACACGACGGCGACGTAGCAGGTCAGCGCGATCATGAGCACGCCGAGCACGACCACGATCCGGTCCATCGCGACCCCGGCCCGCTTGCTCAGGAAGATCCCGATGGCCAGCAGCGCGGAAAGCCCGCCGCCGAGCTTCGCGTCCATCCCGACCATGGCGTCCAGGCCGAGCGCGGTGCCGGAGACGTTGGCGATGTTGAACACGAGCCCGCCGAACACGACGAGCGCGGCGATCGCGTAGCCCAATCCGGGCAGCACCGCGTTGCCGAGGTCTTGGGCTCGCATGCCGGAGACGCCGATGATGCGCCACACGTTGAGCTGCACCGCGATGTCGATGAGCACGGACAGCACGATCACGAAGGCGAACGCGGCGCCGAGCCGCACGGTGAAGTCGGTGGTCTGGGTGATGAACCCGGGGCCGATGGCGCTGGTGGCCATCAGGAAGACCGCCCCGATCAGCGCGCCGCGGTGGGCGCCGGTCTTGGTGGTGGTGCCGCTCATGCAGTGTCCTCCCGGCCTCCGGCCTGCCGCGCCGCCGTCCGCTGCGCTGGGGTTTCCCCGGCGGCCGGGTCGCCGGCCGCGCGGTGCCGCCACGATAGGGGCCGTTCGGCGAGGGATCAATAGTGCGTTCCTACATTCCCCATGTTCAACGTTCGATCGTTCAACAATCCTGCGGTAGCGTGTCGTCAGATCGTCGGACGTGCCCGCGGGCCGCCGCGGATACACTGCGGTTTCCGATCAACCCCGGGAGAGGCATGACCAGCGCGCAGTGGGTCGACCGGCTGGCAGCGGACCGGTCCCTGCTCGAACGGACCAGCACCGTCGAGCGCGTCACCGACCTGCTGCGGCAACGCATCATCCAAGGCGAACTGCCGCCCGGCACCCAGCTCTCCGAGGTCAGCGCGAAGGACGCGCTCGGCGTCTCCCGCAACACGCTGCGCGAGGCGTTCCGGCTGCTCGGCCACGAACGGCTGCTGGTGCACGAGATGCACAAGGGCGTCGCGGTGCGCAAACCCAGCAGCGCCGACGTCGCCGACCTGTACCGGCTGCGCCGCATCGTCGAGGTCGGCGCGGTCCGCCACGCCGCCACCACCAAGCGCGAACTGGTCACCGCGGTGGCCCGCGCGGTGCGCGCCGGCGAGCAGGCCGCCGCCGACGGCGACTGGAGCGAGGTCGGCACCGCCAACATGCGGTTCCACGAAGCGCTCGTCGGGCTCGCCGACAGCCCCCGCACCAACGACGCGATGGCCGGGCTGCTCGCCGAGCTGCGGCTCGCGTTCCACGTGATGTCCACCGACGAGCGGGGCGGGCTCGACCCGCAGCGCACCCGCGGCTTCTACGAGAGCTACGTGGAGCGCAACCGCGCCATCGCCGACCAGGTCGCCGCTGGCGAGCTGGAGGCCGCGGCCACCGCGCTGGAGACCTACCTCGCCGACGCCGAGGCCCAGCTGATCACCGCCTACGCGGAACGCACCTGACCGCGCGCCGGTCCAGCGGCAGGACTCAGTCGACGAGCCTGCGGCGCATCGCGGTGTAGGCGAGCAGCCACATCAGCGCCGCGAACAGCAGCAGCGCACCCACGTGCAGCAGGTCGACGCCCGGGCGCAGGCCGAACGAGGCGTCCCGCACCAGCTCCACGCAGTGGTACAGCGGGTTGAACGCGGCCACCGTCCCCGCCCAGCCCGGCAGCTGGTCGATCGGGAAGAACGTGCCCGCGACCAGGAACAGCGGCGTGATCACCGCGCTCACGATGTAGTTGAACGAGTCGATCGACGGCACCACCGCCGAGCACCAGATGCCGAACAGCGCGAACCCCAGCCCCGTGATCAACCCGACCAGCGGCACCAGCAGCATGCCCGGCGCCGGGTCGAGCCCGAACACCATCGCCACCAGCAGCGGGGCGCACCCGTACACCCCGGACTTGGTGGCGATCCACAGCGCCTCGGCCGCGACGAGCTCGTGCACGTCGACCGGCGCGGCGAGCATCGCGTCGTAGGAGTGCTGGAACTTGCGCCGCACGAACGTGGTGAACATGCCGGCGAACGCGCTGGTGAACAGCACCGACGTCGCCACCACCCCGGTGCCGAGGAACTCGATGTAGGGCAGCCCGCGGATGGTCGCGATCAGCGAGCCGAGCCCGAAGCCGAACGCCAGCAGGTAGATCGTCGGCTCCACCACCGAGGAGAACGTGCTGGACAACCAGTACCGGCGGTACAGCGTCAGCTCCCGCCGCCACACCCCGGCGAACGCGGCCAGTTCGAAGGTGCGCAGCCGCTGCGGCGTGGTGCTCATTCCACTGCCTCCCCGGTGAGCGAGACGAACACGTCCTCCAGGTTGCTCACCCGGCGGTGCCCGGTGCCGAGCCGCGCCGCCACCGGCTCCGGCATCAGCTCGGCGCGCAGCACCGAGACGGCGGGCCCGGTGCGCCGGGTGCTGAGCCCGGCCTCGCGGGTGATCGTCTCCACTTCGACGAGCCGCGCGGGCGGGCCGTAGTACTCGACGACGTCCTGCCCCGCGTGCTGCAGGCGCAGCTCGTCGGGGGTGCCGGTGGCGATGACGCGGCCCCCGGACATCACCGCCACGTCGTCGGCGAGGCGCTCGGCCTCCTCGATGTAGTGCGTCGACATGAGCACGGTGACGCCGTCCGAGCGCAGCGCGTCGATCAGCGCCCACAGCTCCTGGCGCACCTGCGGGTCCAGGCCCACCGTCGGCTCGTCGAGCAGCACCAGCCGCGGCGAGTGCACCAGGCCGCGGGCGATGAGCAACCTGCGGCGCATCCCGCCGGAGAGCTCGTCGGTCTTGGTGTCGGCCCGCTTGCGCAGCTGCGCGAGGTCCAGCGCGCGCAGCACCGCCGCCGCCCGCTCGGCCCGCGGCACCCGGTACAGGTGCGCGAAGACCTCCAGGTTCTGCCGGGCGGTGAGCTCCTCGTCCAGGTTGTCCAGCTGCGGCACCACGCCCATCGCGGTGCGCGCCCGCTTCGACTCGCGCGGGACCCGGAAGCCGAGCACCTCGATCTCCCCGGCGTCCGCCCTGGTCTGCGCGGTGATCAAGCGCATCGTGGTGGACTTGCCCGCACCGTTGGGCCCGAGCAGGCCCAGGCAGGTCCCGGCGGTGACGGTCAGGTCGAGGCCGTCCACCGCGGTGATCTCGCCGTAGCGCTTCACCACGCCGCGCAGCGCCAGCGCGGATGACGTCCTCGTCGCGACACGCTGCCGTGCGGTCATGCGCGTTCCCCCCCAGGTGGCCCGTGGACTCCGCCAACCGTACCGACGCGGCCCGGCCGACCGGCGCAACCGCGGAGATCGCCGCGCGGCGCGGCGATCCCGGCGGCGGCTCGTACCTCCCGGCGGGGCCGCCGCCCCGCGGACCGCTAGGCGAGCCCGGCGAACAGGTCCTGCTCGGCGCCGTGCGGTCCGGTGCCCGGACCGCGTTCGCCGCGCACCAGCAGGAAGTGCTCGACGGCGAACTCGGGGCGGCGCACCACCTGGGCGAAGAAGCCGTCTTCGTCGATGTTCACCTGGCTGCGGTAGTGGCGCAGCGCCGCCAGCTTCGCCTCGTGGTGCGCGGCGCCGTCCAGCACCGCGGTGATCTCCTCGTCGGGCATGGTGTTCGGCTTGAACTCGGTGATCCCGGCCTCCCGCACGCGTTCCGCGAACGAGTCGGGCAGCACCGTCCAGTACACCTTCGGCACCTGCCAGGCCGCGCCGAGCTCCGGGGCGAACTCGGGGTCGGCGGCCGGGTCGAGCGCGTTCATCAGCGCCCGGTGCGCAGCGATGTGGTCGGGGTGGCCGTAGCCGCCGAAGTCGTCGTAGGTGATCGCGACGTGCGGACGTTCGGCGCGCAGCAGCGCGACCATCTGCCGGGTGACCTCCACCGGGTCGGCGGCGGCGAACACCCCGTCCTCGTGGTTGCTGTCCAGCCCGGCCATGCCGCTATCGCGCCAGCGCCCGGGGCCGCCCAGCCAGTGGTGGCGGATGTCGCCGAGCTCGGTGAGCGCGGTCGCGATCTCGCCGCGGCGGTGCTCACCGAGCGCGTCCGGAGCGCCCCGCAGGTGGGGGGGGGGGGGGGGGGCCCCCCCCCCCCGGGCGCCCCCGGGGGGGGGGGGCCCGGGGGCCCGGGGGGGGGGCCCCCCCGGGGGGGGGCGGGGGGGGGCCCGGGGGGGGGAA